>JAJFIN010000153.1 GCA_021774955.1 Alphaproteobacteria bacterium
TGGCCGGTAAAACCGGCACCAGTCAAGATTTTCGCGACGCTTGGTTTGTCGGTTACACGGCGAATTTGATCGCCGGTGTCTGGGTCGGCAATGATGACAATAGTCCAATGAATAAAGTAACCGGCGGTGTTTTACCGGCCGCCATTTGGAAGGATACGGTCACCCGCGCCGGTTACAATGGCGACTTGTGGGACTTACCGGGATCTGGCACGGGCGCGCTCGATCCCTACCAAGTGCATTATGAAGGTGAAGACGGTCTCGCAGAAGATGACAGTCATCCCGGTCCGCTCAATACTTTCTTTGGTGGGCTCGGCCGTATGCTCCGCGGTGACTAGCCAAAGCGGTAGAGGTTTTGTCCCTCTTTTTGCAACCAACGATCGGGCGTCTTGTAATCGTCCATGAGCCCCTCAACGGTCGCCCAAAAAGCTTTTGAATGGTCCAAATGCTTGAGGTGGGCGGTTTCGTGCGCGGCGACGTAAGTCAGGACAGATGGATCAGCAAGGATCAGCCGCCAAGAAAACGATAAATTTCCTGAAGGTGAACACGAACCCCACCGCGATGAGGGATCACGGATGGTGACCGGCGGCATTTCCACATTGAGTGATTTCGCATAAATTTGAACAGCCGCACGCAGATCGCTTTTCGCTTGCTGTCTCAGCCAATCGCTGACCCGTCTTTCAACAAAGGGACGATCTCCAGACACATGAAGACGTTTTTCAGTATCGTCGAGCCAGACGCCACGCCGGGCTTCTGGTGTATGATGAAGTGTGGTTGGTGTTCCCCGCACAGGAATAACCGCATCAGGCACAAACTTAACCGATTCGACACGGACAGCGAGCCGATGGGCGATCCAGTTCGCTTCATGTTGAGCAAAATCCAAAGCTTCGGGGATGGCCCGCTTTGATGGCGAAGTGAGTTGAACTTCTCCAGAGATTTGATCAATGCGCATGATGTAACGTTTGGCGCGTCGATTAATACGCACACGGATCGGCACCACACGGCCGTCTATGATCATTTCGTAGAGATTGTTGGTTTGTTTAAGAGGTTGCCTAGCCACGACCTAACATCCATCTCAGACGTGCTCGAATCGCAGACAGTATATACACTGTGTGCATTGATGGGGCTTGATTAGTGCAGTTTAGGTATGCCCGCACAACAACGACTTATTTTTCGGGGGTTTCCCGATCGTGAGCGCGAATGAAATCGCGCACACGGGGTTGGATCTGGGTTTCCCAGCGCTTGCCATTAAACACACCATAATGACCGGCACTGGGTTGAACATAGTCAGTGCGCATAGGGTCAGGGATGTTGATACACAGGTCGTGCGCTGCCTGGGTTTGACCAATACCTGAAATGTCGTCGTCTTCACCTTCAACCGTCATTAAAGCAGTTTGAGTGATTTTTGCCGGATCCACTATGTGACCGCGATGATCAAGTTCACCACGCGGCAATAAATGGCGCTGGAAAATCTTATCAATGGTTTGGAGATAGAACTCCGCCGTCAGGTCCATCACTGCCAGATATTCTTCATAGAATTCCCGGTGCTTCTGCGTTGAGGCGCCATCACCCTTGATGAGGTTTTTGTAATAGCGTTTATGGGCATCGACGTGTTTGTCTTGGTTCATGGCCATAAAACTACTGAGTTGGATAAAGCCCGGATAGACCGGGCGTCCAAATCCCGCCTGCGGCCACGGAACATTCATGACGACATTGTTTTCAAACCAATCATAGGGTTTGGTTTCAGCCAATACATTCGGCACGGTCGGGCTTTGGCGTGGATCAATGGGGCTTCCCATGATGATGAGTGAGGCGGGCGTTGCGTCGTCTTCGTCCTCGGCCATCAGTGCTGTTGCCGCCAGCACTGCGGGACCCGGTTGGCACACTGCCATCACGTGGGTATTGGGGCCAAGGAAGCGAACCATCTCGATAACATAGTCAATATAGTCATCGAGATCGAACCCGCCTTTTGACAAAGGCACCATGCGCGCATCCACCCAGTCGGTGATGTAAACATCATGTTCGGGCATCATCGCTTCAACGGTGCCACGTAGTAGCGTCGCGTAATGCCCAGACATAGGGGCGACGATGAGAACCTTCGGGTCGGGTTGACCGCCAATAGCAGAAAGAGTTTGGGGATCTCGATGGAAGTGACGAAGTTGACAAAAGTCACGCGCCCATACGATCTTTTCGGTTACCGGAGCAGAAACACCATCTATGTGTGTATACGGAAGATCGAAAGTGGGTTTGCCGTAGCGCCGAGTAATTGATTCAAAGACTTCAAGCCCAGCAGCACTGGTCTTGCCAATAAGGGAATAACTCAGTGGATTAAGGGGGTGTGTTAAAACAGCGTGATTAAACTGAGCGGCCGTCCGCCATGGCGTCATCGCGGCATGCGTCATTTCATAGAGATGATAGAGCACCCGCACTCCTAACCGGCGTTTTCACGCTCAAATTGGTGCAGCGCAAAACCGACTCATTACTTTTACTGCACTGCAATATGATACGGGTTTGTTGGAAGGCCACAAGGTCCAGGGCCCATTCTTTTTGATTTCACCCCTAATTAGACCGGCTAAATGAAGATATATGCGTATAAATGATAAGAAATAAAATAAAACACACGCATTAAGAGTTATTTTTTGAGAACTTGGGTGATCTCTCTGGCCATGGCCTCAGGGTCGGTAACGTGCGTGAAATGGCTGACATAGCTGCCATCTGGCGCCATCAAATAGAAAATACTGGAATGATCCATGGTGTATTCGCCCGCCGACGCAGGGTCTTGTGTTTTGCGCGCATAAACGCGGTAGGCCGATGTCACGGCCTTGATCTGGTCGACCGTGCCGGTGAGACCGATCAAATTAGGATGAAATTGCGCGACATAAGCCGCCAGGGATTCTGGCGTATCCCGTTCCGGGTCGACGGTCACAAACAACGGATGGATCTGCGTGTTGAGCGGTCCCAGCTCCTCTAGAGCGACCGCCATGATCTGCAGCGACAACGGACAAACATCGGGACAATAGGTAAAACCGAAATAGAACAGCTTATATTTATCGCTGTATGTTTCATCCGTGACAGTTTCACCCAGATGGTTGGTCAGGGTGAACGGGCCTCCGACAAGGGCTTCGCCGCTTGACCGTGTTTGGGGAACATGAGCCGAGCCGGATCGAAAGAGAAGCGCAGAGATCGCGCTGGCACTAATCAACCCTGCAGCCAATGCACCAATAATGAGCCTTTTGCGTATCTTGGAATCCTCCATTGAGGCCCCTTTCTTTTTGTAGTTCCTACACCTTTAGGGCCTCTGGCGTCTAGCACGGGTCACGGGTTTTTGAAACCGAGCCTTGCACCCAACCGCTAAATCCAGTAGCGCAGAGTATGATGCCCGGAACAAAAAGAAATCCGCAAACAAGAATGGTGCGATGGTTAGGCCGCTCGCTCGCAGGCCCCCCTTACATTCGCGGTGTGTCGACCGTCGCCAGTTTACGCTTGCGGACATTGGTGATCTTGAGATGGATGGCGGTTACTGGGCAGACGGCGGCCATTTTCTTGGTGCAATTTGCCCTTGGTTTTACGTTGCCATTGACCGCTTGTATCAGCGCCATCAGTGCCAGCGCAATTTTGAATATTGTCGTCTCATTGCGCTATCCCGCGACCAAACGCCTCGGTGACCGCGAAGCGGCCTTTTATCTCGCCTTTGATATCGTTCAATTGGCCATATTGTTGTGGCTGACCGGCGGACTTCAAAATCCTTTTGCCATTTTATTCCTGGCGCCGATAACGATTTCTGCTTCTGCATTGACATTGAGAAGTACCCTTACCCTTGTGTCACTGGCACTTCTTTGCGTCACCGCACTTGGGATTGCCAGCGAACCACTGCCATGGACCAATGACGCGGTTTTTCACATGCCGGGTCTTTATCAAATCGGGGTGTGGGCTGCTGTTGTTCTTGGTTTGAGTTTCAGCGCCGTTTATGCCTGGCGTGTCGCTCAAGAAGCGCGCAACATGTCTGCCGCTTTGGTTGCGACCCAAGCCGTATTGTCGCGCGAGCAGCAATTGTCGGCGCTCGGTGGATTAGCCGCCGCAGCAGCTCATGAGCTTGGGACGCCTCTGGCGACTATTTCTCTTGTTGCCAAAGAACTTGTTCGCGATACGGATGAAAGTGATCCAGTTGCAGAAGAAGCCAAACTGCTTTTAAGTGAATCTGAACGCTGTCGAGAAATTTTGGGGCGTCTTACGACCACTCTTCATCCTGATGATAATGTTATTGATCGCACAGAGTTGGGGACCTTAATCCATCAGGTGATGGTGCCGTACATGGATGATGCGGCGGCCATTGAATTGCATTTGAACGCGCCACAAGGGTCAGACGGAAAAGCAACGCAAGAACCGCAATTGAGACGTCGGCCAGAAATCATATACGGGCTTGGAAATTTCGTGCAAAACGCCGCAGATTTCGCGCGTCAGAAAGTGGACCTCTACGCCGAATGGTACGAAGGCAGCCCTGAGATCACTATTGTCATTGAAGACGATGGGCCGGGATTTCCTGTGGAAATTCTAGAGCAATTAGGCGAGCCCTATCTTACCACGCGGCCGCGCCAAAATCCGCTAAATGCCGGAGATTACGAAGGCATGGGTCTGGGCGTATTCATTGCAAAAACGCTCCTTACCCGCACCGGAGCAGAAGTGACATTTTCAAATCGAGCAAACCCTCAATCAGGCGCGCGTGTCGAAATTAATTGGCCCGAGGGGATCTGGGATGACGATTGAACGGGGTTGGAATTTGGTGCTGAGACCGCTATGTAGAACCCCATTCTGTTTGGCGCAGTGTTGATTGGTCGATTGCGTTAATGATGTTGTCTTTGAGCGAAGGAATACCGAGTGTCATGACAGACGATCCTGCTCCCAGCGGAAGCCCGACCAGCGCGGCCAATGACCGTACCTTGCTCATTGTCGACGACGATGGTCCCTTTCGTATTCGACTTGGCAGAGCCATGGAAAAGCGCGGCTTTAATATTATCCTCGCTGAATCGGTCCATGAGGGCGTCGAGATTGCGCGTAAAGTGTTACCTTCATTTGCCGTTGTCGATCTGAGACTTGAAGATGGTTCTGGCATTGATGTCATTGAAGCTATCCATCAGGAGCGGCCTGACGCGCGTGTCGTTATGTTAACCGGGTATGGCAATATCCCGACCGCCGTTGCGGCGGTGAAACGCGGCGCCATTGACTACATGACCAAGCCGGCCGACGCTGATGATGTGGAAAAGGCCCTTCTTGCCCCGCCTGGCCAGAAAGCCGCACCTCCCGACAATCCGATGTCAGCCGACCGGGTGCGCTGGGAGCATATTCAACGGGTTTATGAATTATGTAATCACAATGTGTCGGAAACGGCGCGGCGCTTGAACATGCACCGCCGGACCCTCCAACGCATTCTGGCCAAGCGCGCCCCGCGTTAACCGGCCCATCCATATAGTTAAGACAATCGTAAAACGGCCTTTGTAGGCTGGTCTTCGACATCTGGCGTTTTTCGCCAATGTGCAGAGGACAGATATGGCACTGCCAAAGAACAAGCTGCCAAAACCCGAAGAATTGCTGTTGGAATACGTCCAACGCATGGCGCGTCATCGCGACGGCCGTCAGGCTTTCTGTGTTCGCATTTCAGACCTTCAGCGGATCAATCAACGGCTCGAATATACCAATGTCGTAACGCACAGCCTGAACAAGCTATCATCGAAATATGATGGCCGTGTCTTCATGCTTTCCAACAGCGACATATTGTGTGTGTTGAAAGACGCACCGTCATCGGAGTTGGAAAACGCTCTTTTCCAAATCCGCTATACCTTTACCGAAGACCCACTGGTTAAGGCCGAAGATGCCGGTGAGGCGGTTGAGTTCATTTCAACATTCAATGTCAAATGGGACTTTGAAGAGTTTCTACAATTTGCCAAAGACCGGGTGGCGTCTCTTACCGGCCCGGGCATTGCCAAGAAAAGCCAATCAGATGATTTGAATGCGGATCAACGCCGCGCACGTTTGACCCCCATACAGACATCGAGTGAGGCTGCAAAAGCGGTACATCATTCTGTTCTTCCCGGCGCACCAGTGAGCCATCGTCACCATATTCTTCTTGATGGCAAACAGATTGAATCTTTGGGGCACATGGTGGATATACCGCGCGCCATTGTAAGAAACTCCGTCTACAAATTTGATCAGAAGGGGCAGAGCCTCTTGGCTTTTGTCGATCTCTCGATTGATGTGCGCTATATTACGGATGAGGTGTTGGACCCAACTGAAATAAGAGATAATTCTCAACTCCTGCCGCGCGTCATCGCTGATGTGGAGCGCAAAGCATTGTCCAGTTTGCACCGCGAAGAAGTGCCTGTTCAAACACACCCCTTTCCGGCGCGCTATGGTTTTCATGCCAGTCTCGAGACCATCCTAAGTCCTGAGTTTCTACTCATTGACCGCGCCTTGTCCGAGCATGAAAACAGAAAAGTATTGTTCTGGATTGATGTCATGGAACGCCAAAAGGACAAAAAAGCATTTGATTATGTTTGCCGGTTTTTACATGAGGCCGGGCATTCTGTGGGATTAAGGGGCGTGGGCCTACGCAATGCCGCCCGCCTTGATCTCGGATTGATCAATGCAGATTTTATATTGGTGAAATGGGATCAAGAACTAATGTCCCAGCTGTCAAAGGACGAAGCGCAGACCATTCGCGAGAATTTTAGCGCCCACGGGTCGGATGTATGTGTTGTTTCCGATGTTCCTCACGAAGACGATATCAATACCTTGGCTAAGCTAGGCATCACCCTCATCGAACGGTGATTACCTATCTTCTCCCAGTTGATCATTAATGCGTAAGGCGGCTGTTCGGGCAAAGAGCAGGGTCACCGCTTTTCGTCGTGCAGGGTTCACTGGGCAGCTTGAATAAGGCCGGGCAATTTCAGCACCAAAGCGATCTGCCAATATCAGTCCGTGTTCTTGAGGAAGAACATCGACAGGAAAGTCTTGGTCAACGGCAAATCCAAAAAGATCGCAATAGTCTAGATATTCTGTCCACTTTGCGTCCGTCCGATAGTCTGCAAGACACGACTTGATTTCGACGATCAGAATCGTGCCCTTGCGATCAAGAGCAACGATGTCTGCACGCCTGCCATTGGCCAGGGTTAATTCGGTGAGGGGCGTGTAACCAGCATCGACAAGGAAACGCAACGTACCGCGTGCGACGGCATTAGCGGCTTCTCCACCGGGGGTAAATTTCACAGACGTATCAACGGCGTCATCGGTCATATCGGTCCGGTATTCCTGTGCCATGGCGAGACACAATCATAACATCCTTTGTATCGCCGCGACACGGGAGCCACAGCGTTTCTGCGCGCTTGCACCGGAAATGCGTTGAGAATTATTGGCCTCAGACCTGCATATTACACACAACAAAACAGGGAATTGCAGATGAGGTCCGATAAAGTCCTGGTGGGTGGACACTTTATCGGTTTTCAGCCGGCACCGCTCTAATGCCTACGAGGGGTTGAGCATTGTGAGCTTTAAAAGTGTCGCTGACCTCGGTGCGAAGCCAGGGCAATCCGTCTCGCGCCGTGATC
>JAJFIN010000154.1 GCA_021774955.1 Alphaproteobacteria bacterium
GAACTTACGACAAGGCTTTCAGGCTTTGTTGTAAAAACAGGAGAGAGCAAGTGGATAGAGCCCAAAAAGCAGAATTCGTTACGTCGCTAAATGGCGTTTTTGCGAATTCTGGCGTTGTGGTTATTACCCACTATTCGGGCTTGACGGTTTCGGAGATGACTAATCTTCGTGGCCAGATGGCAGAAGTTGGGGCTTCGTTCAAAGTGGCGAAGAACCGACTTGCTAAGCTCGCTGTCGATGGGACCCCGTGTACAGCCATTGCGGATTTGTTCACAGGACCCACGGCGATTGCGTATTCGGATGATCCGGTCGCTGCGCCGAAAGCGATTGCTAAATTCGCTAAGGATAATGAGAAGCTTATTATTCTTGGTGGCGTTATGGGTGAGACGGTGCTTGACGAGAGTGGCGTTAAAGCGTTGGCGGCATTGCCATCGCTTGACGAAATTCGTGGCAAGATCGTTGGCATAATTGCGACCCCGGCTACACAGATCGCGCGGGTGCTTCAAGCACCAAGTGGTCAGTTGGCACGGGTGATCAATGCCTATTCTGAAAAAGGCGAAGCAGCTTAGTCCGAACAGGGATCAACCAGTTTCAAATCGATATAGGAAATAAAACAATGGCTAACTTAGAAAAAATTGCGGATGACTTGTCGGCATTGACTGTGATGGAAGCGGCCGACCTTTCAAAAATGCTTGAAGAAAAATGGGGCGTTTCTGCTGCTGCTCCAGTTGCTGCTGTTGCAGTGGCTGCAGGTGGTGGTGAAGCCGCTGAAGAGAAAACTGAATTTTCAGTTGTTCTTACTTCTGTTGGTGACAAGAAAATCAACGTCATCAAAGAAGTTCGTGCGATCACAGGCTTGGGCTTGAAAGAAGCTAAAGAGCTTGTCGAAAGCGCGCCTAAAGAAGTTAAAGCAGATGTATCCAAAGGCGAAGCTGATGAGCTCAAAGCAAAGCTCGAAGCTGCAGGCGCATCTGCTGAGTTGAAGTAAACTGTTTGGTTTTCCTGGCCAGGCCAGGGAGCTGAATTTTTCGTCGGTATCGGATCTAGCCTTGCAGTTGAAAGCGAGGCTGGGTTTCGGTGCGTCTTAGTTCACGATCTCCTCCTACCGGGGGCGTGAATGGGAAACTTGAGTTTGAAAAAGAGCCGCGCGCAGCCGCTTTGAATGTCGCAAGAGGACCAAAAATGGCACTATCTTTCACCGGTCGTAAAAGAATTCGTAAGTCTTTCGGGCGCATTTCCGAAATTGCAACGATGCCGAACCTGATTGAGGTTCAAAAAACATCCTACGATCAGTTTTTACAGGTAGACCCTAACGAACGGTCAACGGACCAAGGTCTGGAAGCCGTTTTTAAATCGGTTTTTCCAATTTCGGATTTTTCTGAAACATCAACACTCGAATACGTGAAGTACGAATTCGAGAAAGAAAAGTATGATGTTGAGGAATGCCAACAACGTGACATGACTTATGCAGCACCTTTAAAGGTGACGCTGCGTCTGATCGTGTTCGATGTCGATGAAGAAACCGGTGCCAAATCGGTTAAAGACATTAAAGAGCAAGGCGTCTATATGGGCGACATGCCATTCATGACTGGCAACGGTACTTTTGTCGTCAATGGTACGGAGCGGGTTATCGTCAGTCAGATGCACCGTTCACCGGGCGTGTTTTTTGATCACGACAAAGGTAAGACCCATTCCTCAGGCAAATTGTTGTTTGCAGCGCGGGTCATTCCTTATCGCGGCTCATGGCTTGATTTAGAATTCGATGCCAAGGACGTTGTCCATGTTCGCATTGACCGACGCCGGAAATTACCGGTCACGACGCTCCTCTACGCCTTGGGCATGAGCAGTGAAGATATCCTGCACCATTTCTATGACACAGTAATATACACAAAAGAAAAAGAGGGCTGGCGCACACCATTCGACGGCGAGCGGATGCGCGGCCAAAAAGCCGAACGCGATCTCGTCAACGCCGATAATGGTGAAGTGGTCATCGAAGCAGGGCGGAAAGTTACTCCACGACTTGCGCGCAAGTTGACCGATGAGGGTGTCAAACATCTTTTGGTTTCAGATGAGGAATTGGCTGGTCGGTACCTCACTCATGACATGATCGATATGAAAACCGGTGAAGTCTTTGGTGAAGCTGGTGAAGAGCTTACGGTCGAGAAGATCGAAGAGCTTTGCGAAGCTGGATTTAAGTCCATTCAAGTTTTGGATATCGATCACCTGAGTATTGGTGGTTTCATTCGCAATACAATGGTCGTCGACAAAGCAGATTGCCGTGATCAAGCGCTCATTGATATTTACCGCGTGATGCGTCCCGGTGAACCACCGACGCTTGAAACTGCAGAAGGCCTGTTTGACGGATTGTTCTTTGATTCAGAACGCTATGATCTGTCTGCGGTTGGCCGCGTGAAGATGAACATGCGTTTGGAACTTGATGCTGAAGACACGGTGCGTGTGCTCCGCAAAGAAGACATTCTCGCAGTCATCAAAACCCTGGTTGATCTCCGTGATGGCCGCGGTGACATTGATGATATCGACCATCTTGGTAATCGCCGGGTGCGTTCCGTCGGCGAACTCATGGAAAATCAATACCGGGTCGGGTTGCTTCGGATGGAGCGGGCGATCAAAGAGCGCATGAGCTCGGTTGATATTGATACAGTTATGCCTCATGACCTGATCAATGCAAAACCAGCGGCAGCGGCTGTACGTGAATTCTTTGGCTCATCGCAATTGAGCCAGTTTATGGACCAAACTAATCCGTTGTCTGAGATTACCCATAAGCGCCGTCTTTCAGCGCTTGGACCAGGTGGTCTAACGCGTGAGCGTGCTGGCTTTGAAGTTCGCGATGTGCATCCTACGCATTATGGCCGGATCTGCCCGATTGAGACGCCGGAAGGGCCAAATATTGGCCTGATCAATTCACTGGCGACCTATGCGCGGGTCAACAAATACGGCTTTATTGAAAGTCCTTACCAGCGTGTTGTTAAAGGTAAAGTAGGCAAAGAAGTTGTTTATCTTTCGGCCATGGAAGAGGGCAAATACACCATTGCTCAGGCTAATGCGCAGATGAATGATGACGGCACTTTTGCCGATGATCTGGTATCGACACGACAAGCCGGCGAGTTTGTTATGACCACACCGGACAACATCGATTTTATCGATGTGTCACCAAAACAATTGGTGTCGGTTGCAGCGGCTCTTATTCCGTTCCTGGAAAACGATGACGCCAACCGGGCGCTCATGGGTTCGAACATGCAACGCCAGGCCGTGCCTTTGGTGCGCGCTGATGCGCCGTTTGTTGGCACCGGGATGGAATCAGTTGTGGCGCGAGATTCGGGTGCTGCTATTGCTGCATGGCGAACTGGTGTTGTTGATCAGGTCGACGCAACACGTATTGTTGTGCGCGCGACCGATGAAACTGATGCCTCGACCTCAGGCGTGGATATTTACAATCTACAAAAATTCCAGCGCTCGAACCAAAACACGTGCATCAATCAACGCCCCATCGTGCGTGTGGGTGATGAGGTGAAACAAGGCGATATTGTTGCTGATGGCCCATCGACTGATCTTGGTGATCTGGCGTTGGGACGGAATGTCCTCGTCGCCTTTATGCCTTGGAATGGCTATAATTTTGAAGATTCCATTTTGATCTCTGAGCGGATCGTTCGCGATGACGTCTTTACTTCAATTCACATTGAAGAATTTGAAGTCATGGCGCGTGATACCAAACTGGGGCCAGAAGAAATTACACGTGACATTCCAAATGTCGGTGAAGAAGCCCTGAAGAACCTCGATGAAGCTGGCATTGTGTATATCGGTGCGGAAGTTCATCCAGGCGATATCCTAGTTGGTAAGATTACCCCGAAGGGTGAATCGCCAATGACACCAGAAGAAAAATTGCTTCGTGCGATCTTCGGTGAAAAGGCCTCTGATGTTCGCGATACTTCGTTGAAACTTCCGCCCGGTGTCGCCGGAACGGTCGTTGAAGTTCGGGTCTTCAATCGTCATGGCATCGATAAAGATGAACGGGCGATGTCGATCGAGCGGGATGAAATTGACCGCTTGGCGAAAGACCGTGATGATGAGTTGACGATCTTGGAGCGTAATATCTATGACCGTCTGAAAGAATTGCTGATCGGCAACAAAACGGCGTCAACGCCAACGGGTTTGGCTGTCGGTCAAGCTGTGACAGCAGAAGGTCTTGGTAGCATCCCACGTAGTAAATGGTGGGAAGTTGGTTTGACCGATGACGCTAAGATGGGTGAGGTTGAAGCGCTTAATCGTCAGTATGATGAGGCAAAAGGACGGCTTCAGCATCGCTTTGAAGACAAAGTTGAAAAACTCCAACGCGGTGATGAGCTTCTGCCGGGTGTGATGAAGATGGTCAAAGTCTTCGTGGCGGTTAAGCGTAAGTTGCAGCCTGGTGATAAGATGGCTGGTCGTCACGGCAACAAGGGTGTGATTTCACGCATCGTACCGGTTGAAGATATGCCTTATCTCGATGACGGTACGGCCGTGGATGTGGTGTTAAATCCGCTCGGGGTGCCCAGTCGAATGAATGTTGGACAGATCCTTGAAACGCATCTCGGTTGGGCGTGTCGGGGTCTTGGTATCCAAATCGGACAAGCGTTGGATACTTATAACCGAACCGGTCAAGATAATGAGCTGCGGGATAAACTTGAGAACGTCTATGGCAAAGACAAAGAAATCGATGCCATGGATGAGGGTAGCTTGAAAGAGCTTGGTGGTAATCTTCGCCGCGGTGTTCCGATTGCTACGCCGGTGTTTGACGGCGCCCATGAAGCTGACATTGACGTCATGCTCGACAAGGCGGGTGTGAGTAAAACTGGACAGGTCGTTCTCCACGATGGCCGGACAGGTGATCCGTTCCAGCGAGCGGTGACTGTGGGCTATATTTATATGCTCAAACTGCATCACTTGGTCGATGACAAGATCCATGCCCGTTCAATCGGTCCATACTCGCTGGTCACACAGCAACCGTTGGGTGGTAAAGCACAGTTTGGTGGGCAACGGTTTGGGGAAATGGAAGTTTGGGCGCTTGAGGCTTATGGCGCTGCTTACACGTTGCAAGAAATGCTGACGGTTAAATCGGATGATGTTGCCGGTCGAACCAAAGTTTACGAAGCGATTGTACGTGGCGACGATACGTTCGAAGCCGGTATCCCTGAATCGTTTAACGTGTTGGTCAAGGAAATGCGTTCCTTGGGTCTCAATGTGGAATTGAAGAATATTGGCCAGGATGTGAACTGATGCTGACGTCCTGTCTATCTGGCATTTGCCAACGTGATCGAATTTTGTGCGCAAAGCGCGTAAGGAGAACTGCTCCATGAACCAAGACATCATGAACGTCTTCAATCCGAACTCTAATGTCCCTTCGTTTGATCGGATACAGATTTCAATCGCAAGTCCAGAGAAAATTTATTCCTGGTCTTTCGGTGAAATCAAGAAGCCAGAAACGATTAACTATCGGACGTTCAAACCGGAACGCGATGGTTTGTTCTGTGCTCGGATTTTTGGTCCGACTAAGGATTACGAATGCTTGTGCGGTAAATACAAGCGGATGAAATATAAGGGTATCGTGTGTGAAAAATGCGGCGTTGAAGTTACGCTGTCGAAAGTACGCCGCGAGCGGATGGGCCATATCGAATTGGCGGCACCAGTTGCTCATATCTGGTTCTTGAAATCCTTGCCGAGCCGTATCGGTTTGATGCTTGATATGATGCTCAAGGATCTCGAGCGGATTTTGTATTTTGAATATTTCGTGGTTATCGAGCCTGGCCTGACACCTTTGAAAGAGTTTCAGCTTCTTTCTGAAGAAGAGTATATGCAAGCTCAGGATGAGTACGGGGCTGACAGCTTTACTGCTGGTATCGGCGCGGAAGCCATTCGCGATATTCTAGCTGGGGTTGACCTTGAACGTGAACGCGACAAGATCCGCCAAGAACTGGCTGAGACCACGTCTGAATTGAAGCCAAAGAAATTAGCCAAGCGACTAAAGATCGTCGAAGCTTTCATGAAATCGGGCAATCGGCCAGAATGGATGATCATGACGGTGGTGCCGGTTATTCCGCCGGAACTGCGTCCGCTGGTCCCGCTTGATGGCGGTCGGTTTGCGACCTCCGACTTGAACGATCTCTATCGCCGCGTGATCAACCGGAACAACCGGTTGAAGCGATTGATCGAACTGCGGGCCCCGGACATCATTATCCGAAATGAAAAACGGATGTTGCAGGAATCAGTAGATGCGCTGTTCGACAACGGTCGGCGCGGTCGGGTGATTACTGGAGCCAACAAGCGCCCCCTTAAATCACTGGCTGACATGCTCAAAGGTAAGCAAGGCCGGTTCCGTCAAAACCTGCTTGGTAAGCGCGTTGACTATTCCGGTCGTTCGGTGATTGTGGTCGGTCCAGAGCTGAAGCTGCATCAATGCGGCTTGCCGAAAAAGATGGCGCTCGAATTGTTCAAGCCGTTCATCTATTCCCGCCTTGATGCCA
>JAJFIN010000155.1 GCA_021774955.1 Alphaproteobacteria bacterium
CAATAGGTGGAAAGAACTGGACACACTCGCCACATATTGCTTTCATTGACCTTTCAATCTTATCTGCTTGAACGTGACGAGAGCCGTATAGAACGCCCTTCATGTTTCCTTTGGATTCTCGGATCGCTTTTGCGAGTGCCACGCAGTTCTTTTGAGGATGGATCCGTCCGAGATAACCGACAATCAAATCCGATTCGTTGGCATGCCAAATATCTCGCATATTACGACGGCTTTGAATTGGAAAACACCGGTTCAAATCGATGCCATTAGGTATAACCATGACTCGATTTGCGTGATCATCACCGAACACTCGATCGTTTTGGTGCCACACCGTTGCAAGAAAATCAGATTCACCTACGAATGGCCGAAGAGATATCGGGTCATTTCGGTGGGCAACATTTATGACGCGTTTATTCAAGCGATTCAGGATGGGCCGCATAGTTTCGTCCACCTCCCAAGTCACAACTAGGTCGGCACCTTGGAGAAGGCGACCAATGGCCGTGTCGCGGCTTGTTGCCTCAATCGACCCAAGTTTTTGAATCAAGCCATCATGATAAACGGGCATTAGAGCTGACATTGCACTCAGTAACTGAAAATCAGTTCGACTATTATGGGCGACAACGCAACCGATCCAACTCACAATAGATGAGTCACAGAAACGCGCGAGGTCGAGCGTCCATCTCTCAGCTCCACCATAGATTAGACTCGGAATCAAAAAACCGACTCGTATCTTTCCTCGTTGCTGAGATTCTGTTTCGCTAGTCGTGGTCTTGTCGCCAATTGTCATCGAGCGTGCCCGTTGGAAAAGAATTGTTGATGATCCAGCTCGCCAACTTTTCTCCCACTACTGACGAGGACCATTCGGATACAGCTTCCTCTCGATTCATCGCTCCCAAGACAGGCCAACTGTGTCGACATGCGAGAGCGCGATCAACAGCGAATGTAAAGTCCTCCTTAGAACCGTCAAACATTAACACGCCCCGTGATTTCAGTTCCGGAATAATTCCCACTGGGGTCGAAACAATCAGATTTCCTGTTGCAAGGGCCTCAAGGACAGGCAAAGGCGTTCCTTCGCTAAGAGACGCACAAACATAAATGTCGATGCTCTGAAACCACTGTGGCATTGTGTCCGGTCTTAAATCGGTGGCCACCTTGAATTCTACCCTTGGGTCATTCTTAAGCATCAATATAGTTTCGAGGCCCTTCAAATCTTGAAACCCCATCCATTCGAGTGCTGTTGGATTACCACACCACCCGATACGCGGCTTTAGATTAGTTGATCGGATTTTCATAATCGGCCGAAATTTCTCGACATCAACACAATCACTCAAACAGATGACATTCCCAATGCCAAGCTGCTCCAAACATTTCGCTATTTGAATTGAAGAAGCAACGAATTTGGAGACAAACGGCACAATTTTTTCAAACCGCAATCGCCAAGCCTGCGGTGCAAATTGATTCCAAGTAACCATGTCGGTGATACGGCAAAACAATTTCTGAGACTCGTTAATCTTAGGCGCGATTAATTCAACATCGGGCCACCAACACACAAAAATGAAGTCTTCCGAGAATTGAGGTGGATAGGTTGCCCTTGAAAATCTCGACACGCCGATGCCCCTTCTATCTAACTCGACGGCAAGTGCTGCCGTCCAACGATCAAAGGCCCATCCAAGTTCGTCAAAAGCGAAGCATAAAGTTTTTACCCTCATTCTGTTCTTTCTGGTTACCAAGTTTCCAGTATCGTTCGCCGCCGACTTCTTGTGCATGCTGTCTAACACGCGATCTCATTAGATCAAGACTTCTGAAAATCGGTTTGACTTGCGAGGCATAAGCTTCAATTGATCTTATTTTTCTCATGAGTGCTGTTTGCGTAAGCGGAATTGACTCGCTCTCCAAATCCGGTTCGCGTTCAACAATAAATCGAGCAGAGGCATCATCTTCGCAGTAAGGAAAATCTTCATAATACATCAATTTTGAACCAAATACCGCTCGCGCTATCAGCCGAGTAAATTCATGATCCACGTGTCCTCCAATTCCTGCCGGTGCAAATGTCTTCAAAGCTACTGGAAGTGACAATAGCATTGAAGGTAGTGCCTGCCCCAGATCAAGATCCTCAGCGCACGGTAGTCCAAATATGTCCGATTGGGTTGTGTATAGTTCGCGGCCGCTCCTAGTATCTCTACGATAGACGCAATCTTGGATTGGTAGGTGCTTAAAATCAGCGCCGAGCTGTGCGCAAGCCTTGACGTCCTCTTGCCGCCTATGAGCCATCGCACCACTTTTGAGCCCCCAAAGTTTGTGTGCTTTTTCTGCGAGCGGCGACAACTTAGTGTAGTCTGGATCACCAGCTGCAACAGTAACTACTAGAACTTTTGCGCCTGAGTTTGTGAGTTGCCATATAAGGCCACCGCAGGAGAGGACGACGTCATCAAGATGCGGTGACAGGAAGAGGTAATCATAACTATACTTAATATTGTTCATGTTGCAGGAGACCAACAATTTTGTATCTGGAGAATAGTACGCTCTGGTTTGTCATCGGATTTTAATCCATGCATTGGGTTTGGCGTTTTGAAACTCTTGAGTTTCAATGCCTGTGAGGAAGACTGGAGCACTTGTTTCCAAGGGACACCCGAAAGAAAATGCGCTCTTAAAAATTATCCTGGCTTCAATGTGTCTGGTCTTGTTGGTTCATGAAATCAAAGTGTTCCCTGATCGCTTCGTCAATCAGATTGCTGAAGGCCGCCCTAGGCACAATTGCGTGCCAGGTCGACCGGGAGCTCCCTCATAGGCTGACAGGTCTGTAGGGGTGCTGTCTAGATGATTATCCGGCATGGATGAAAGAAAAACTAGTCATATCCCTCACCTCACTTTCCGGGCGCAGAACGGTTCAATAGGCGCTTATACTCTTCGGTGAATAGAACCATGACTCCAGGCCGACCGTGCTAATCGATTGTAACGGGCTCCGCCCGAGTGGTATCTGGAAGCAAGCCGAAACCGTCCTTAGCTTCTTTTGCAGACATCAATTTCATAAAGAATCCAAATAAGCTGTTTGGGAAATTTTGTCCGTTATTGAAGCTATGTGTGAGAGTTGATTGTCATGCAATCGTATTGGTAAGATCGGAAAGGGAAGCTCGACTGACGCGCGGACAGTCAGTTTTTTTGGTGAATCCGAGCCCTCAATACTCCCCCACATACTCAGTTATTTGACACGGTGCTCCATCAGCTAAACATCCAGGGTTTCAGACTCGATTCATAGTGTTATCTGGCCGGACTTTCACTCAAGCCAGATTTTCCAATTTCCTCCAAAATGAGCCTGAATGCGCTACCTCGCGGTCTACATAAGGTTCGATATGCGTCCACAAAGGGGAGCCAATTCTCAAAAAGGCCGGTCACATTTGGACCGGCCTTTTTTTGATTCCAACAAAGTCCATAAATTTCACTGGTCGTTTTCACCATGAAGTTTTAGCAACAGAAAACAAAGAGATAATTGTGTTAAGCGAAAACACAGAAATAGCCGCTGATATGAAGCCAACCACCTTCAGTGTGCAGATAGATATTATGAGCACGAAGATGAACGCACAGCCGCTTGTTTCCAACATGCTCCGTTGAAGTACAAAACATCAATTTTCCACTGCTAAATCGTGGGCAAACCGAGGCCAAGTTTATTCAACGTGCGACTTTCAAGACTTTGGCTATCGGTGTGACGCGCTTGTCCCAGAGCTTCAGCATTTCCGACCTCAAGGACTATCTGCAGGACTCGTGCCCTCTTTTTTTCGCATTTTATTTTTAAGTAATCCCCCAAAAACTCCAAAAACTCATCGGAGTTTTCAGCCAACTGACCTTCTAAATTCATTACACTACTCCACTCGATGCCCCTCATTAAGCATCGCTTGGAGTTAAAAAGCCGTCACCTGGCTAATTCCACAGGCACAATCCAACATTAGTAGAATGGAGCCTAACTCCGCCACTTTGGCGTTAACTATCACTCCGCAAAGCGCCACTGGGTTGTATCAGAAACACTTTCATCCATCTTCGCACAGAACGATTAATTGCTGTCTGGTTTGCTTAAACTTTTAACGAGTAACAATACTTGTTTGCGAACTTCAGGATTTTCTATTGCAACATATGATTTACACAAATCAATGCCAACCGAACTCCGAACGAACGCATCAAAGTGAGTGTACAATTCTGTGCTTTCCCGCAATCCCCGCCCCGATCCTCCTGCGACGTCCGACACATCTTTGAAAAAGAATTCTACTGGTACATTGAGAATTTCAGATATCTGGTACAGTCTACTCGCACCAATCCTGTTGGCCCCTTTTTCGTATTTTTGGACTTGCTGAAAGGTGATGCCCAATTTATTGGCTAGTGCTGTTTGGCTCATGCTTAAAAGACCGCGACGTAGTTTCACGCGTCCCCAAACATGGGCATCAATTGGATTACGGGCTGTTCTCGGCATTTATTTCCCCAACATAAACTCTAAAATATGCGGATTTCGCCAATTGGTACTCAAAGCGCATCCGTAACTCTCCAAAGTTAAGCCCAACCACCAACCGAACTACCCTCCAAAGTAGGAGGGCCGAGGTGATATCGGGAGCAGTTTCATTTAAAACACTAATAAAGTGCAATATTAGAATTCTAATCTTGCTAATATTCACAAGGTGTTTATTTCTCAGTCACAACTAATATGGGGTTATTTTCAACGTGTAGTCAATAAACACTTACCACTACTCGTTCGATAAGAGACATGGCGAGGACAAATACCTCCCAACGCCCACTATAAAATTGCCACGTCGTTTCAAATACTGCACTAACACCTGTTGAAATAGTATTTGTGGAATTTAATGACGTTTCTCATCTTGAGCAATTGTTGAGCCCTATGGATCCAACTAACGATATTTCTTTCCTTAAGAGCATTCCCAATGGCATTGACAAGAAGGTCTTACTCCAACTCGTCGAGCACACTGGAATTGAAGCTGTCGGTATATTACTCGGCGTTTTCGTAGAAGAAATTGAAGATGTCGTGCCAGCATTGAAGACCGCTCTAGAAAGCGCGGACTATACATTGATCGACCAGATCGCTCATACGACAAAAAGTACGGCTGGGTCATTTGGCGCGACAGAATTACAAATAAAATGCTCAGCTTTGGAACAGGCAGCACGCGCAGGAACGCATGATACGATACTTAACATCAGTACAGATACCATTGAAGTCATCAATCAAACAACAAGCTCTTACCAAATTTTAATTACGCAACTCGGTACCGACAAAGATTAAGAAATGAGCAAAAAAGTTACATCCTTTGAGTTCTCTACTGACTCTGTCGACCTAAAGGATCGAGAGAGGGTTTATCAAGGATATGCACATGTGGACAAATTTACATTTAGCCACAAAAGATTCGATGGCACTATGTCTGCCACTATTTCAAGAGAATGTTTTTTCTCCGGCGATGCGGTAATGGTCATTCCCTATGATCCGCGAACAGAGGAAGTTGTCTTAATAGAACAATTTCGTGTGGCTCCCTATGCCCGCGAAGGAAAACCCTGGATGTTTGAATGCATTGCAGGTCGAACAGAGCCCGGGGAAGATCCTTCCGACGTTGCTCAGCGCGAAGCAGAAGAAGAAGCCGGATGCAAGTTGCATAAAGTCATGAATATGGGTGCCTTCTATATTTCACCGGGCATATTCGGTGAATACATGACCTTTTTTTGTGCCACCGCGGACCTGAGCAATGTCGGTGGAATCCACGGACTTGACAGTGAGCACGAGGATATTCGGGTCATTACGGTACCGCTCAAAGAAGCGAACAAAGCCGTCGCCGATGGCCGTATTGTCTCCGCTCCAACAGCCCTAGCTTTGAGCTTATTAGCGCAACACAAGACGCAGTTGCTAGGCTAAACATTATTGTGATCCATGTGCTTGCACCGAGTTTTCTTGGCCGGTAGATTGCCGTTAGATCTCACCATCATCAGTTTAAACGGATATATGAATGACGATAAAAAGGGACATGGTCGACACGATCGGCAACACGCCATTGATAAAGCTGAAAAAGGCGTCTGAACTTACCGGCTGCACGATTCTTGGCAAGGCAGAGTTTCTCAACCCGGGACAATCGGTGAAAGACCGCGCCGCTCTCTACATGATTAAAGATGCCGTCAACACGGGCACGCTAAAGCCGGGTGGCACAATCGTCGAAGGCACAGCTGGCAATACAGGCATCGGGCTGGCACTGGTTGCCAATGCACTTGGTTACAAAACCGTCATCGTTATCCCCGACACCCAGTCGCAGGAAAAGAAAGACATGTTGCGTCTGGCCGGTGCTAAATTGATTGAAGTTCCCGCCGTGCCTTACAAAGATCCGAATAATTACGTCAAATATTCTGGGCGCTTGGCTGAGGAGTTAATCGAAAAAGAAGCCCACGGGGCCGTGTGGGCCAACCAATTTGACAATATCGCAAACCGTTTGGCTCACATCGAAACTACGGGGCCTGAAATCTGGGATCACACAGATGGGTCCGTTGATGGATTTTGTTGTGCTGTTGGAACAGGTGGTACATTAGGCGGTGTTTCAATGGCGCTGAAGGAGCGTAATGCCAACATCAAAATCGCTCTAGCTGATCCTCTTGGCGCCGCCCTTTTTAATTACTACAAGAACGGTGAGCTCAAATCAGAGGGTAGTTCGATCACAGAGGGTATCGGTCAGGGTCGTATCACCGCTAATTTGGAAGACGTTGTGATCGATGACGCCTATCAAATTCCAGACGAAGAAGCGCTCCCCATTATCTTTGACCTGTTGATTGAAGAAGGACTTTGCATGGGAG
>JAJFIN010000156.1 GCA_021774955.1 Alphaproteobacteria bacterium
GCTCATGGTGAGCTGATAATCGACGGGAATGCTTCTCCGCTGGGTACTTACCTTCCTATTCGCGATTATGCAGATATCGCCTATTCATTCGATATCGCCCTGATTGATCTGGCTATTAAAACTTCACAATCTGAAGGCCAACCGCCACTTCAGGTTCTCGTAACCGACATACAAAATGACACCATCCGAAACCAAAACCTCGAAACGCGTGTGCGGATGATCCTTAATTCATACGACCTCAGCGCCGACCAAATAGGTTTTCGTGTTCCTGGTTTGCGGATCTCGACCAACCGAGCCAGCAATCAAACCTCGATCAACACGCTTTTGTCCGCCGGACATCCGGTCTGGCTTACGCACTTCTCTGCCATCCTAACCGGTGAGTCAGATATGAAGGATTTGGGTGGCGCCTATATCGAAATTCCCGCGAGTTATGCCGGGCAGCTAGCAGAGCAAGCTGATGGGTCCTATCTTATTCAAAGAATGATTTCACTTTGGACTGAGAACAAAGTGACGCCAGTTCTCACTGGCCGTGATCAATCCTATACCGAGACTCAAGCAGGCGTTCTTGGAATCAAATTGTTTACAGTTTCCGGCTCGTAGGTGCCGATCAAGTCGATTGCATAAAACTGACGACGACTTGCGCTAATTCCTCACCCTTATCTTCCTGTAGAAAATGACCGGCATTTTTGATCGTCGTGTGATTTTGGTTTTTTGCCCCCGGTACTCGTTGTTGGAAAATTTCCTCGCCGCCTTCGGTTACTGGGTCGCTATCGGAAAACGCCGTCAGCACCGGTTTTTCCCAAGCACTTAACACCTCCCAAGCTTTCAGATTGGCTTCACGCGCCGGATCATCCTTGTCAATCGGCACTAGAATTGGAAATTTTCGTGCACCGGCTTTGTAAGTATCATCGGGAAAAGGTGCATCATAAGCGGCAATCACATCCGGGCTTAGATCGCTTACACATCCGCCACTGATTATTCCCCCGATAGGAAATTCTTCAGACTCTTGACTAAACTTTCGCCACGCCTTGAAGGCTTCACTGGGTGCTCGATCGCCCGTCGGCAATCCAGTATTGGCGATAACGAGCCTTTTGAATTTACCCGGGTTTTCTGCAGCCAGCCGCAACCCAATCAGCCCACCCCAATCTTGACAGACGAGGGTAATGTCCGTGAGATCATTCGATTTCAGCCAGGCGGTCATCCAATCGACATGAGATTGATAAGTATAATCATCTCGGTTCACCGGTTTGTCGGATCGACCGAAGCCAATCAAATCCGGCGCGACAGCGCGATATCCGCCCTCAACTAAAACCGGAATCATTTTTCGGTACAGAAAAGCCCATGACGGTTCACCGTGCATGCAGAGAACTATTTCTCCATCGCTCGGTCCTTCATCCACATGATGTACGCGCAATTCACCACCGGCTCCGTCTGCGACATTGGTATAGTGAGGCTCAAAATCATAACCGGGCAACCCGGCAAACCGTTCATCAGGCGTGCGAAGATATTCCATCATCTGTTTCCTTCTTGGTGGTAGGAATAACGTCTATTCAATGATCGAAGCATAGGTCAGTTGCTGTAATTGCGGTCTAATCGGATAGCTACTGGACGGCATCAACTGGGTCATGAAAATGCCAATAAGGTCTTCCACCGGGTCAATCCAGAAATAGGTGCTTGCTAATCCACCCCAAGAGAACGTGCCGCGCGAGCCCGGCGCCTGGGCTTCGATGGGATTTAACAAAACCGAAAATCCAAGACCGAAGCCCGTACCATCAAAGCCTACCTCGGTGAATGTTGAATCGCCCATATCCCGCATCGTTTGATTATCCGGTAGATGATTACTGGTCATGAACTCCACGGTGAGCGGACTTAACAAACGAACGCCGTCGAGTATGCCTTTGCCCAGAACAAGCTGACAAAAACGATGATAATCACGGAGCGTTGAAACCAGTCCACCGCCACCGGAGAGAAAATCTGGTTTGCTCAAATATTTACTCTTAGATGCCAGGTCCTGAAGACGGGTTTCATGAGTTTCTGGATTGCGCTCATAACAATTGGGCAACCTTGATTGTTTGTCCTCCGGCACCCAAAAGCCGGTGTCATGCATCTTCAACGGTTTAAAAATACGTTGCTCAAAAAATTCATCGAGAGTTTGACCCGATAAGATTTCAACCAACCGTCCGCATACATCTGTCGAAACGCTATAGTTCCAGCGCGTGCCTGGCTGAGACTGGAGCGGCATTGATGCAACCCGCTCAACAAACTCTTGCAAGGTCACGCCGCTCGTCCGCGCTCCGAATAATTTATTTTTGCGGTAAAGTGCATCGACAGGATGTTGCTGCATGAAATCGTAGGTGAGCCCAGACGTATGCGTCATCAAATCGCGGATGGTAATCAACCGTTCCGCAGGGCTCGTTTCATACTCATCCGGCGTACCCGATTTCCAAACCTTCATTTCCACAAACTCAGGAATGTAGCGCGCGACAGGGTGCTCAAGCCGGAACAAACCCTCTTCGTAGAGCATCATTAACGCGACACTCGTGATCGGCTTGGTCATGGAATAGATACGGAAAATCGCATCGAGCTCCAGCGGTTTTTCGGTCTCCCAATCCATCACGCCATGGACCGATTCATGGGCGATATGGCCACCGCGTGCGATCAAAAGCGCATATCCCGGTAGCTTCTTCTTATCGAGATAAGAATTTAAAAACGTTGGTATGCGCGCTAATCGTTCAGAGCAAAGCCCCACATCTTCCGGCGCCTCGGCTGCAAAAGCTGTATCCACAACATCCTCCCATCTGCAAGATCTCTAGATCTTTTTTGTTTCTTTGGATTAGACATCAGCCCTATCGCCTAAGCAAGGGTTCAAAATCATTTTCAAGAGCATTTGAACCGGTTATCACTGCTTGCAGCGTGATTGCAAAATGACAGATCCACGAGGAGATCCTCCATGGCTTATGAATATTTGAGTGTCGAAAGAAATGGGCCAATCACTATTCTTAGGCTCTCCAATCCACCTGACCACACAATGATCAATGCTCAAGTCGAAGAACTGCACCAGGCTTTTGATGAAGCGGAGAGCGAACCAGATTCGAGAATTGTCATACTTACCGGTGGAAGTCCGGATATCTTTATTAAGCACTACGAAGTCGCTGACATTCTCAAACTTGCCGCTGTCGTCAAAGATCTTCCCCCAACACCTCAAGATAGTGATGATGTTGAACTTCATCGCATCAATCAATTCTGTTTGCGGATGGAAGCTTCTCGGCTAATCACCATTGCCGCAATAAACGGCAGCGCCGGTGGCGGTGGTTGTGAGCTGGCTATGGGTTGCGATTTTCGATTGATGAAAGAAGGCGGTTATCATTTCGGCCTATTTGAAATTCTCGCTGGCATCATCCCTGGGGCTGGAGGTACGCAACGCTTTGTTCGATTGCTCGGTACTGCAAAGGCACTCGATCTTATATTGCATGGAACATTGCTGAGCCCACAAGAAGCGCTGGATCTTGGTTTGGTACATCGCGTGTTTCCAGCGAGCTCATACGAAATTGATGTATTGCAATTTGCTGAGACGCTTCTCAAGCGCTCTCCCATCGCTCTGGCCGCAGCCAAACGATCCATCCACACGGGCAGTGACCTGTGGCTCGAACAAGGATTGAAAGTTGAGCAAGCAGCATTCATCGATTGCATCAAATCACCCGAAGCGATCACCGCGATGCAAGCCTATCTTGATGGCAATTTTGAGTCAGCAAAAGGGGCTTATCCGGACGAACCTCTACCGATCAAATAAGGTCCGCGTCGGTGATGATCTCAACGAGAGCAGGACCTTTGTGACCCAATGCCCTCTTCATTGCTGCTTCGAGATCATCTGAATTCGTCACCCTTTCACCATGAGCGCCGCAATTCTTGGCAAATTCTGAGAAATTCGGATTGACCAACGACGTTTGCCAGACATTGAACTCGCCGGCTTTCTGTTCCTTGGTGATTTTCCCAAGCTCGCTATTGTTGAGCAGAATATGAGTGATATCCATGTCGTATTTCACTGCTGTGGTGAAGTCCGCCAAGTATTGACCAAACCCACCATCACCGCTGACCGATATAACCTTGCGTCCTTTCAAGTGATCGAAATCTTGCGTTGCCGCCCAGGCACCCATCGCTGCGGTGAAGCCGAAACCGATGGAGCCCAAATAGCCAGACATCAACACCGATTGACCCTGGCACTCGAAATACCGTCCGAATGAATACGTGTTGTTACCAACGTCAACCGACATCACAGCATTGCCTGGCGCGGCATTGGTAAGCGCTACGAACACGCTAGCAGAGTTGATTCCCTTGCCCCGCGTCTCGGAAAGACGGCGTGCTTTCTCGCGTCGCCAGATCTCCCATCGCTCAGCGACTTCACCCATTTGATCCGTAGTCGGACTATGATTTAACAGAGCACCTTCAAACAGGTTGACAGTCTCGCCTATCTCTCCCCACACCGGGACTTCAACGGGGTGGAATTTGCCAAGCGCCATACGGTCGAAATCGACTTGCACAATCTTCTTCGATTTCTCGATTCCTGTATGGTTGGAAAACGAGGCGCCAAAGACAACAATGAGGTCCGCTTCATTCATAAACCAACTGGCAATCGGCGTCCCTGAACGTCCCAACACCCCGGCCGCTAAAGGATGGCTGTCGGAAATCAAACCTTTAGCTTTAAAGGTCGTTAGAACTGGCGCCTTCAGCTTTTCTGCGAGTTTAGTGATCGCGCCCATGGCATCGCGCGCACCGTAACCCACAACAATAACCGGTCTATTCGCCGCACTAATTTCAGAAATTGCTGCATTCAGTTCTTCATCAGGTGGTTTAATGCCCGCGTGACTGATCCGCCCCTTTGGGCCTGAAGCATCAGCGCCACTCGCTGGCAGGGTCTGCACATCGTCGGGGAAAATCAGATGGGCCACATCGCGATGAACGAGCGCGTTTTTACACGCCAACGTCATCAACTCGGCATGTTTTGAACTATGGAGAACGGTCTGACTGAACTGTGACACCGCATCAAAGGCTGACGACAAATCGATATCCTGAAACGCCCCTGGACCAAACACTTGAACGTCTACTTGCCCGGTTAAAGCCAGAACGGGTGCGCGGTCGACTTTCGCATCCCACAGACCGGTCAAAAGATTGGTCGCGCCGGGCCCGGCAATGCTGAGACAGGCTGCGGGTTTACCGGAAAGCTTGGCGTAACCCGAACAGGCAAAAGCGGCGGCTCCCTCGTGCCGGATACCGACATAGGAAAGATTGCCCACCTCCTCTTGCTTGCGCATCGCGTCAGCAAGACCAAGATTCGAATGGCCGACCATGCCAAAGACACGCTTCACCCCCCAATTGACCATGGTTTCGACCATGACGTCCGACACGCTCCGATCGGCAGGAGCTTCTTCCTCAACGCCGACATAAACGCCATCGTCACGCACTTCAATGGGGAACATTTCCTGGCCGCTATCTTCATGCCCACCAGGCGGCTTTCCGGTAAGCGGATCAAAGTCCCAACCATGCCAGGGACAGCGCAGCCAACATTGACCCTCAATCCCTTCTTCGATAGAGCCCTCGCCCAGAGGTCCACCTTGGTGTGGGCACTTGTTGTCCATAGCCGCGTACTGCCCTTGATAATGGACGAGAGCCAGGGTTTTTGTGCCAGCTACAACAGACATGACCCGTCCGTCGGGCAATTGATCGCGCTCAGCAATTTTATGCCAAACAGGATTCTCAGATTGACCTGTCACAGAGAAGTCTCCTCTCGTTTACCCAGCAATAGAAACGCGACACCCTCAAACCCCTATATCATTGCACATCATCAATGTCGCGTCTGGATTCGCAGAAAATTAACCAAATCTTTCGAATTCGCGTTGGTAAATCAAACCCTTGTCACAAGTGTCTACGGCGACTTCATGCGTGTTCGATTTTTGATATGGCTGCCCTTATCACTCGCCCTTCTCAGCGGGTGCGCCGCCACACCTCCTCCGAAGAACACACGAAATGCCTGTGCCATCTTCGACGAGCATCGCAGTTGGTACCGCTCGATGAAGAAAGCAGAAAAACATTGGGGCATGCCAATCAACATTCAGCTCGCGATTATGAAACAAGAATCTGGATTTGTTGCCAATGCAAAGCCCCCACGCAACAAGATATTAGGCGTCATCCCTGGGAAAAGAAAATCTTCTGCCTACGGATATGCTCAGGTTAAGAATGCGACTTGGGATTGGTACAAAAAAGATACGGGGAGATCCGGCGCTGACCGCAACGATTTCGGTGACGCCGCAGATTTCATTTCCTGGTATGGCAAGCAGAGCCGGAAGATAAGCGGAATTAGCTTATGGGATCCCTACAACCAGTACCTCGCTTACCACGAAGGCCATGGCGGCTTTAACCGTGGCACCTACAAGCGAAAAAAATGGCTGGTTAATGT
Organism: Alphaproteobacteria bacterium; assembly: GCA_021774955.1. GTDB lineage: Bacteria > Pseudomonadota > Alphaproteobacteria > M2410 > M2410 > JAJFIN01. Next base: position 6,452 of record JAJFIN010000156.1, read on the forward strand.
CGCTGCCCAAGTCGATCAAAATGCCCGGAATTATGGCGAGCAAATCAACAAATGCGAACGTCGCTTTAAACGACGGTTTTTGTTTTTTTAGGACCTTCAATTTTACTGTCTAAATATGCAGCAAGCCCTATTACTTCATCCGAATTCTCGTTGCGATGCCGTGACCAATATTGATGTGCAGATCGCACGACCATTGCCTAGCGAACTGAAACTGACCTATTTCCTAAATGGCCGAATGGATGACCTTCGTCTCCCACCTCCAAAAACACCCTCACGCAGCGATACCCTGTGGGAGCACACTTGCTTTGAAGCATTCATTCGAGGTCCGTCCAGTGAGGCTTACTACGAATTCAACTTTGCGCCGTCCCGGCATTGGGCGGCCTATCAGTTTGACAGCTATCGCAATGGCATGAAAAAGGTGAGTGAATTAGCCATCCCACACCTCGAAATAGATTTGGATGACGACAGCTATCAAATGAAAGTTTCTTTGGGTTTAAATCTATTGGCAGATTTACCCAAAGATGAAGCATGGCAGATCGGTATCGCAGCCGTGATCGAAGAAACGCACGGTCACAAATCATACTGGGCGCTCACCCATCCACCCGGCAAACCGGATTTTCATCATTCCGATTGCTTTGCGCTTGAACTTGAGGTAGCGGAACAGACATGAAATTTGGCATCGACCGACTTCTCACAGAACCCAATTTGCGTGCACCTCTCAAAGGCAAACGTGTCGCACTGCTGGCTCACCCCGCCTCAACTACACAAGACCTCACGCATTCTCTTGATGCCCTCGTCGCGTGTGAGGATCTAAATCTCACAGCTGCGTTCGGTCCACAGCACGGCATGCGCGGCGACAAGCAAGACAATATGATCGAGACAGCAGATTTCAATGATCCTGTGCACGGCATCCCAGTGTTTAGTCTCTATGGTGAAGTCCGCCGACCGAGCGGCCAGATGATGAGCACCTTCGATGTCATGCTTGTCGATCTCCAGGACCTTGGCTGCCGCATCTATACTTTTGTCACGACACTGCTCTATGTGCTCGAAGCAGCGGCGCAAAATGGCAAAACCGTCTGGGTACTCGACCGCCCAAACCCTGCGGGTCGACCTGTCGAAGGATTAACGCTCAAACCCGGTTGGGAAAGTTTTGTCGGTGCCGGACCTCTGCCCATGCGCCACGGACTGACACTCGGCGAACTGGGTCATTGGTTTATCAATACCTTTAAACTCGATGTCGACTATGACGTCGTCAAAATGGAAGGCTGGCAGCCCGATGCCGCACCAGGTTTTGGATGGCCATTGGGTGAACGCGCCTGGGTCAACCCGAGCCCCAATGCACCAAACCTTTCGATGGCACGCGCTTATGCTGGCACCGTGATGCTTGAAGGAACGACACTGTCAGAAGGTCGTGGCACCACAAGGCCGCTCGAACTTTTCGGCGCCCCCGATATCGATGCCCGCAATGTGTTGACGGAAATGCGAGCACTGGCGCCCGATTGGCTCAACGGCTGCACCTCACGCGACTGCTGGTTTGAACCCACGTTTCACAAACATGTCGGCGAACTTTGCAACGGCATCCAAATCCATGTCGAGGATCTCAGCTATAATCACAACACGTTCAGACCTTGGCGCCTTCAAGCGCTCGCTTTCAAAGCCATACGCCGTCTGTACCCGGACTATCCGCTATGGCGTGACTTCGCTTACGAATACCAACAAGGCAAGCTAGCCATCGACGTCATCAACGGCAGTCCGGTTTTGCGGGAATGGGTGGACGATGCCAAATCGACACCACACGATCTCGATGCTTTAGCCACTACCGATGAACAGGTGTGGTTAAAAGAACGCCAAGCATTCTTGCTTTATTAGATATTTTGCAAGAGCGGCTTACCGTTCTTTGAGCCCGCTTTTTTTCAACCGCCAAAGCAGGTGCTCAATTCGATCCTGACCGAAGAACGGTTCGCCTTCAAAAACCATCAACGGCACCCCCCAATGACCGGCACTCTTTTGCCCAGCCTCGTTTTCGGTGATGATCGCAGAATAATGATCGGCATCTATTTCTATCTTTTGGTCAAGCTCATCTAGATCAAAACCCGCGCGATCCGCTGCTTGCTTGAGGTGATCACCCTCGTGCCAGCTTTTCGTGCCCCCCCAAATGACCTTTGAAACTTCATCAATAAAAGGCAGACCTTTGCCAGCTTCTGCAGCAGCCACACCCAACTTAGTCAACCGATGAATGTAAGGTTGGTGCTCCGGCACCTCTCCCGAGGCGATGTCCATGACAATCGGGTCTGGGTCCGGCCAGACATAGGGGATGTTTCCCATTTCGGCGACACGGATCGTATCTTTAAACAGATAAGGCGGCCAAAGTGGATTGACTTGTTTAAAAAAACCGGGAATGCGCACGGCAATTGGATAGACCGGGCGAACATTGACCGAAAGATCGTATTGCTTCTCCAGTTCGACAATCCGGCCTGTTGCTAAATAAGAGTAAGGACTTCGGAACGACCAGAAAAGGTCAAATGATAGCGTCATAGATACCTCACCATTATTGTTTTGTGGTTTCCGCTACCCTGATCTTCTCTATCCCATGCGTCAAGCAGGGCCAAAAAAAGGCCGATCCAGAAGACCGGCCTTTTCCGTGTGGACCGCGACGATCAACGCCGCCGCGCTCTCAGCTCTTATTACTCAGCTGCTGCACCTTCTGCAGGCGGGAAGCATTTCCCAACCAAAGCAGCCGCCCCTTCAGACCAATGTTCTTCAGGGTTCTCCGTACCGTCAGCCGCCTCAAAACTCGCAGTCAACTCTGCTGTTGTGTGATCAGTCATGCATGCGCAACCCGAAACTTTTGCTTCTGCCGGGATTTCTGCATTTTCAGCAACCGCTGCTGTGCATGCCGCACCCAAATCATATTCAGCGAAGGCTGGGCTAGTAAGTGCAAGTGCGCCCGCAGCCATGATACCAAGTACAAGTTTCTTCATTATCGTCTCCTGTGTTGTGGGTTATTTTACGCTTGTTAAGCCCCCAAAGCCCGATCAAGCCATTACGCAAACTTCTTTGTACAAAAAATTGGACGGGTTTGTTTCCACTGATCGACGATAAAGCCGACGCCGCAGTCAGGGTGATTCCAACCTCAACCCGGCAAAACTTTATGCAACTCCCCTACGTGAAAAGACTCCACCACACCCAATCACCAAGAAGGGCTCATCGCCAATACACAGCAGATGGCCCATCCGTTAACCATAATCTTGGCCACCCAGACCCTACGATGCAAGTCTCAATTTACGCACAGGCTAAGCACTTGTTTTTATTGCAACGTCGGCGCGCTGGTCAAAAAATCATCGCTTCCGTCATCACGGAGTTGTGAATTCGTTTCCGGCTTCCGATTCCCCCGTTATCACAAGGACGAGATCATTCCGCGGGTTGTTCAACCGCACCGGCACCAATATTTCGCTCCTGCTCATAGCTATTGAGCATCTTAGCGATCGTGCCTGGCGATTTCGTATTGCGCGCTAATAGATTGTAAAAAACCGGAACAATGAAGATCGTGAGGCATGTGGCAAAAAGTACGCCTGACAGCACAACAACCCCGATGGTCAAACGGCTACCAGCTCCCGCACCTGTTGCAAAGACGAGCGGGGCTGCGCCGATTGCCGTAGAAAGACCCGTCATCAAAATAGGCCGTAGCCGCGTTTTTGCCGCTTGCTCTAACGCTTCAGAAAATTCTTTGCCTTCATCGCGAAGTTGATTAGCGAACTCGACAATTAGAATGCCGTTCTTTGCCGATAAGCCAATAAGGATCACCATACCAATCGTGCTGTAAACATTCATCGAACTGCCGACCATATAAAGACCAAACAATCCACCACCCACAGCAAGCGGAACTGTCACCATAATGACGAACGGATGGATCAAGCTTTCAAACTGTGCAGCTAAGACCAAAAAGACAATAACCAGCGCCATGCTAAACAAGAATAGGAGTGAGCTACCGGATTCCTTATAGTCAGCCGATTGACCTTTATAGTCTATCACCGCTGTGCGCGGCAGTACTTCTCGCGCTGCACTTTCAACAAAGTCAATGGCGTCACCAAGAGGATATCCAGGTGCGAGCGATGCAGAAATCGTTATGGCGCGGAGCCTGTTGAAATGATTGCGTTCACCGGCATCAGCACGCTCCTCAAGAGTGACAAGATTGGAGAGCGGGATTAAAGCCCCAGTTCTATTTGACCGTACAAAGATATTGTCGAGGTCGTTTGGTTCGGATCGATCTTCGCGCCGAGCCTGCACCATGACGTTGTATTCTTCGCCTTCATTGACATACGTCGTTACCCGGCGCGCACCAAGCATTGCCTCTAGTGTTTGACCAATCACGTCAACTGAAACACCAAGGTCTGCGGCTCGGTTGGTATCGATATTGATTTGAAACTCCGGTCGGGTTTCCCTGTAGTCCGATTGAGGTCGGAGAATGCGCGGATTTTCATTGACCTTTTGCATGATGGCATCCCGCCATTCAGCAAGCGCCTCATAGTCTGTTCCCCCGATCACAAATTGGAGCGGTGAACTCGATCCACCGCGGGTGAACCCCTGGGACATGATCGCAAAGGACATAACACCGGGTATCTCAGACATCTGACGGTTCATGTCGGCCAAGATCTCAGCCCCGGTACGCTCCCGGTCTGCCCATTCGACCAAAGAAACAATTGCTAATCCGCTCGAGAAATCTTCTGTTGTCGAAAAACTTCCGGGGACACGCACAAGGACACGTTTTGCTTCTTTGCGGTCCAATAATTGATGCAATACATCCTGTACTTTTTTTACTTGCTCGACCATCGCTTCATAGTTCGTACCTTCCGCAGCCTTTATAAAAACAAAAAACCCACCGCGATCTTCGTTTGGAGCCAGCTCCTGAGGTAACAATCGAATGAGAACGCCGGCTCCCGTCAATATGACCGCAATGATAAGGCCTGCGATCCTCGGGCGAGCAATAAAAGTGCGCAGCGTGGAAACATAACTTACACTGATGCGTTCAAAAAACGCGTTCACAGACCGCCCAACCGGTCCAACCTGTTTTTCACTCCGCAACAATTTCGAGCACATCATTGGCGAAAGCGACAGAGCAACTAAACTTGAAATTGCCACCGCTCCTGACAACGTAAGCGCCAATTCCGAGAAAAGTTTACCGACAAAACCTTCCATGAAAACAATCGGAAGAAACACGGCGAGCAGCACCAAAGTCGTCGCGATAACAGCAAAACCCACTTGGCGGGCGCCGCGATAGGCTGCAAGCAATGGTGGTTCACCAAGATCGATGCGACGTTGAACGTTTTCTAAAACAACAATCGTGTCATCAACGACCAATCCAATCGACAAAATGAGCGCGAGCAAGGTGAGCAGATTAATCGAAAGCCCAAACGCAAAAAGTATCGACGCTGTGGAAATCAAACAAATAGGAACCGTAATGGCCGGGATGATCGCCGCTCGGATCGTCCCGAGGAAAAGATAGATGACAATAATCACCAGGATGACGGCAATCGACAGGGTGCGATAGACTTCTTTGATTGCGTGCTCAATGAAAACTGAGCCGTCATAACTGAAATTAAGCGACATGCCTTCAGGTAACGCTTCGCGCATGCGAATGATTTCAGCGCGGGTTCCTCTTGCCACTGACAAGGTGTTGGCCGTTGATTGCTTGACCACACCCAATCCGACCTGGGCCTCGCCATTGCCTTCGAAAAATACGCGATCTTCTTCTGCGCCGATTTCAACATCGGCAATCTCACCAATGCGGATCAGGTGCCCATCCTGCCCGCGTCCAATCACAAGACTGGCAAAATCTTCCGGTGACCGGTAATTGCGCGCAACACGAATTGGAAATGCGCGGTCCTGCGATTCTATTGAACCTGCGGGCAGTTCAACGTTCTCTGACCGCAATGCGCGCTCGACATCGGCGACCGTAACCTGTCGCGCCGCCATCGCTACGCGGTCGAGCCACAGGCGCATGGCGTAGCGTTTACCGCCGCCCACCCGGATGCGTGCCACACCATCAATAACAGCTAACCGGTCGACAAGGTAACGCTCAGCATAGTCAGCGAGCTCCAGTGTACCCATCCGGGTTGAGTTCAAATTATACCAAACAATCGGCCGCTCATCGGCGTTCGATTTTGCCACCCTGGGTGGATCGACCTCCTCTGGCAATCGTCGTACGACCCGCGAAACGGAATCGCGAACATCATTGGCGGCATTATCCAGATCCCGCGCTAAGCTAAATTCGATGCTGATCGATGAAACGCCCGCACGACTACTCGACGAAATCGTTTTGACCCCTTCGATGCCGCGAATTTGTTCCTCAATGACTTGTGTCACGCGACTTTCAATGACGTCTGCAGAGGCGCCGCGATAGGTCGTGGTTATTGAAACAACCGGAACATCGACATCCGGCAATTCTCGCAAAGGCAAGTTTTGAAATGAAAGAATCCCGATTGTCACTAAGAGCGCACTGACGACACCGGCAAGGATGGGTCTCTTAACGGACAGATCTGATAGGATCATGATCTAATTCCTTATCCACTGATCTCGTCATTCAGCTTCGGTAAATCTCTTTCCTCGATCACATTCAGCTTTTGTCCCGGTGCAAAAATGCGATGCGTTCCCTCAATGACCACCTTTTCACCCACACTTACGCCAGAAAGCGCTTCAATGACGCCGCGTTTACGGCGACCCACCTCAACCAATCTCCGTTCGGAAACACCTTCTTCTGTTACGACGTAAACAAAGACCTGCTCACGCACGGGAATAAGGGCTGCTTCCGGTAACGTCAGAGATCGCGTGCGATTGGTCACGAGGTTGATGGTCAACAACATACCTGACCGCAGCAGTCCGTCGCTGTTAGGAATTTCAGCTCGTACCGCTATCGAGCGCGTCACGGGATCAACACGAGAATCAATCGTCGCGACAATTCCTGAAAACACTCTATCTGGATAGGCATCACTTTGCGCCGCCACCGTTTGTTGCGAGGCTAGCTCGGAGATATATCGTTCCGGTACGGAGAAATCGACCTTGATTAAACTAATGTCATCCAAGGTCGTAATAGCGTCACCGGGTTTTACCAATGTACCCGGGCTGACCTGCCGCAGT
>JAJFIN010000157.1 GCA_021774955.1 Alphaproteobacteria bacterium
CATCAATGAGAGGGAATGTTCAAAAAAGTTCGTCCAGCAAGGCCGCAGCCCTTTTGACGCGCGGAGCCTACTCTCAGTACGTGAGCGCGAGCGGCGCAAAGCGCCAAGTCTGCGAGCCCGAAGGTCAGGCAAAAGGGCGACCACAGGTCTGTGCGAGTCGCTCCGGCAAAGCCAGGGAACGCCGCTGGCGTCTTTTTTCAACATTCCCTATATTGTTATGTGAAACTGATGTGGGTAACACAGAACAAATCAAACCTTCTTAATTGGTGAGTGTAAACTACATGCTTCAATTTCCAGCAGAACGATATATTGCCATTAGTTCCAGGTTGACGAGCGTGATTAGAATCATTGAAAGGGCAGATTATCGTTATGAAAGAATCAACGACCAGACCATTCCCTCCTCAAAGACTGAAGTTGGGGAAATAAAGGAAGATTGTCGGTTATTAGCACTTGAGTCTTGTGTGACCAAACTAGAGGAAATCGAAAAGACTTTAGATGGTTTTCCTATTTACGATGATTTGGCCCGCCAATACAAGGAACTCTACAAGTGCATATTTGATGAAATGACGGAAAAACTCTGTCTATTCATACCGACAGAAAAACAGCAGTTCTATTTAGAACCGCTGGAAACATTCGGCTTAAATGTTTCTCAATTTGAGTCCGCGAGAATGGAGATAGAAGAGGCGAGCAAGTCTTACGCAACATCAAGAAATACGGCATGCGTATTCCATGTCATGCGCGTGATAGAGGTTGGATTGAATGTTCTTGCCAAACATTTTCAAGTCCCCCATGAACAAACCAACTGGGAAACGATCCAAAATAAAATCCAAGCCAAGATTCATGAAATAGATCAAGCGCCTAAAGATTTAACGCCTGAAGTTTGGCAAAGTGACCACCGATTCTATGCAGAAATCGTAACCTATTATACCCCATTAAAAGATACCCATCGCAATTATTCAATGCAAACCCATAAACAATACGACGAAACAGATGCCCTCACGATATACAATCATGCCTCCAGTTTCATGAAGCATTTAGCCAGAAAACTTTCTGAAAATGGGACTAAGCTAATTTCATAGCACTTTCCTTTCCCTCACCCTCTCAATTTTGATTTGAAGACCCCTTGCCTTCAATCGAAATATAAAGTCCGTTTACGGTTTTGGCTACCCCAGAAGGGGATGTATTTTCCCTATTCCCGATGATTCACCGACTTGCCTACCTGTTGCTCCTGTCCTCAGCTTGTGCGTTGCCGGCTGCTGAACCCGTACCCCAGAACATGACCAGCCTGCTTGACCGTGGCGGCCTGCCATACCGCGGCACTCATTCTGGCTCAGAATGGAATGTTCGGCTCGCGCAATTCCCTGTTGGTATTGGGGCGCGCTCGATCCAAGGCTGCCGCCACCTCCTGCCAGCCTTCGCAGCGAGTGAGGCCCGGGCGACGGCGATAAATGTTTAATAAGCGTTTGCACCACCCATAGACATAGAAAAAACCCAACACCAAACGACGTTCAAACCCCGATGGGGGCCGTTGCCCGCAAATCAGCTTGTCGTCATAAATACCGCGATCGGTTAACCCAACGGCACCGTAGGCAGAGACCTCTACGCGAGACCCTGCAGGGATGCGCGGGCCCAGTACCACCGCATCCAGCAAGTCCTCGTCCCCGCCTATGAACTCATGAATAGAGCCATAGTTGAACGGGCACGGTAACGGCGATATGAAATCGGCTGTACCCGTTGCATCGCGCTTGACGAATCCCCAGCACGGCACTTCGATGACTACTTTGAAGGTTCTAGAATTCAATGGTGTCTGTTCTAACGAACTCAGGACAACCCAGCCCCAAAATGCTGGTCGCCGAACTCCCGCATTATGGAGGAAGGATAGCGTATTTAGGTGTGATTACAAAAGAAAAAGCCCCACCGTCGAAACCTCACCATTTCGTAATTGACTCCCGAATGCCTCTACGGTATGGTTTTGGCTACCCCAGAAGGGCATGCATTTTCCCTATTCCCGATGATTCACCGACTTGCCTACCTGTTGCTCCTGTCCTCAGCTTGTGCATTGCCGGCTGCTGAACCCGTACCTCAGAACATGACCAGCCTGCTTGACCGTGGCGGCCTTCCCTACCGCGTGCACGCATTCGAAGATTTCGAAACAACTATCGAAAAACGTTGGTGGCTTCGTGGCAGAGCAGTCACAAAAAACCTTCCTGAGAGTCTCTCCTCCCTGCCCAACCGTCGTTTAATGCGGGCCGTTAAGAGCAAGGACTTCGACCGCAAGATGGGTGATCGGACCCGCCGCTACAAGGCGGTGGTCTTCAATCCGGTGCCGGGGCCACCGATGGGCAAGCGCACACAGTTGAGCTTTCGCTACCGGCTAGAGGGCACTGACAGGCTGCGTGTACAGCTCTACAGTCTGACCAACAATTACCACCGATGCCTGGTGCTGGGAGGTCTGCCGCAGGGGCAGTGGCAAGCCGCAACCGTCGACATGACTGAAGCGCGCCGGCCTGATGGCAGCGGCGGTCCCTTGTCCGAAGACGAACGGATCGACGACATTCAGTTTTACGCCGCACATGGAGCCGAACTGAAGATCGACGACATCGTTCTCTACGACCGAGCGGTCGAAGGTGAGCAGCGCCCGTTTCCGAAACGAATCATCTTTACCGGCTGGTTTGATACCGGTAAGCAGGGCAAGGAATGGCCCGGCGATTTCGAGATCGTGCGTCATAAGAATCCCTTGACCTGGGATGCGGCGCGAGCAGTTGTGAACAAGCAGACCTCCTGGCCCTGGATTCGTGTGTACATGCGAGGGCCTCGTCCGCTGGGCAAGCTCAACCGGCTGCGCTTCCGTTATCGTCTGGATCGTAAAGTACCCCTGACGGTGACGCTGGCAAACGGTCAGACCGGTTGGAGGAAGTCGGTGGTCATCAGTCAGCCGAAGGCTGATCGGTGGGGCGAGGCGGTGGTGGATTTTGTGACTCAGAAACCGGACCTCAAAGCCGATGAGATCCGATTCAGCCTTGATCAGAACATTGAACTGCTTGTGGATGATCTGCTGCTGTATGAGCCGGGCGACTAACTCGACGCAACATTGCCCTATGTCGCGAAAATCGTAGATCGAATGCCACTCGTCACCTTGATACATCGCGGATTCATACAATAAGTGCAATTCCTCAGGGACCCTTAATCGGGTACCATGCTTGGCTGCCACAATCCCAATGGCATGATAACTTGAAGGCGCATATGGTGAAGAGGTTGACCTCGGCATCGAAGGATTAGAATGCAAAGTCAATACATTACTCAACTGGCCTAACCATTTTTTAATCCTTTAAAACATGGGTTTCCCTTTCTGGAAAATTCAATTCATTGGACAACCGTTTCAAATCATCAATTCGAGATTGAAGTTCGGGGTGGGTAGAAAAATAATGCAATAATTCAAAATCAAGACTCTCATCAAGTCCTTGAAGAGCCACAAATAATTCCGTCGCCCCTCCTACATGACCATAGTGACATGAGAGCACTTGTAAGGCGATTCGATCGGCTTGAGACTCTCGCTCTTGAGAATATTGGGCAATTTGCAATCCACTGGCCGAAGCCAACATTTGTGAGATATCTGAATTAGCACCCAGAATGACAGTGGATACTGCCGCCAAAAGAATACCACGTCCCATCCCACGCAAATGGTCCCGATTGACAAAATGCCCGAGTTCATGCGCCAACACAAAAGCTAATCCATTTTCAGAGGAAATTGCATCCACTAGTCCAGAAAACAGCAACACATGCCCACCAGGAATAGCCACGGCATTAATCTGATCGGATTCGACCAAGACCACGGTGATTGAATAAGGCAAGTCTAAACAGGATTGCAAAGAATCAAGAAGTGATTGGAGCGACGCTGATTGTTCAGGTTGACTATTCTTCTTTGATAACCAATCGACATTTAAATTTGCGAATAATTCAGCTTCTTGTTCGGGAGGGATAAACTCTACGGCATAATCTACCAAAAACCCAAAGAACCAAAAAGCCAATACTAATATAGCGACGATACCTGATAGGAGAAGAAAAAACTCTCGAAGCGGATGCGAATGGGATACATTGACGTTTTGCTCAGGTAATGAGGGTTGATAATTCATGACGCGCGAGTGCGCAGTGTGTCAGAAGAGTAATAAATCGCGGTGCCATAAGCCAACACCTCCACACAGCCAATAGCGCTCCCCTCCCCCTTCGAAATAGAGGAGGTCTCGATTCGCAGATTGATAATCTGATTGGCTTGAGGACAACTTTCTTTCAACCGTAAGACCGCCTCACGACGAGCTCGATCGAGGAGCGTTTCATACGATTGAAGAGGACCACCCACTAAATTGCGAAGAGCAGCCAATAGCCGTTTAAAGTAATCAACCGAAATGACAACACTCCCCTGAACGAGATGGGCACGATAAATACCGACAACATCACCTATAGGCTTTTTCAAGGATGTGGTCGCTAGAGATAGCCATTGGATTTCACGTTCTTGTATCGAATGATAATGTCGGGTCTCAGCTAATTTCCCAAACACATATCCCAAGACAATTAATGTGCAAACAATCGCTAGATTGGTCATAACAAACTACTCCACCGTAACCGCTGTCCCATACACATATATCTCAGCAGCTCCTGCGGCCACGGAGGAG
>JAJFIN010000158.1 GCA_021774955.1 Alphaproteobacteria bacterium
AAGTGAAGATCTATTCGCGTTTTCTGAATCACTGTTTGAGCAATATGAAAAGACCAAACACATTCGAGGTGTGCTGGACTATGATGATCTGATTGAGAAAACTCGCACCCTATTGCAAGAACGCGAAGATACGGCTTGGGTTTTGTTTAAGCTGGATGGCGGCATCGATCATATTCTCATCGATGAAGCACAAGATACCAGCCCCGCACAATGGTCGGTGATCGAAGCGATCACTGAAGAGTTCTTTGCCGGACTTGGTGCTCACGAAGAACGCCATGAAGACCAGCCGCGTACCGTTTTTGCTGTCGGTGATGAAAAACAATCCATCTATTCGTTCCAAGGTGCGGACCCAAATTCATTTGGCCGAATGCGGTCGTACTTCAAAGAAAAAATCGAAGCGGCGAATAGCAACTTCTCTGACATTAGTTTGGTTCTCTCCTTTAGATCCGTCGAGCAAGTGCTGTCAGCGGTTGACCAAGTTTTTTCCGTCGAAACCGCGCGCGCGGCCCTCACCCGTTTGGAACAGCCCATTCAGCATGAAGCCCATCGGATTGGGGTGAGCGGTCTTGTTGAGATCTGGCCGACGAAAAAGCCCGAGCCCGAAGAACCAGGAAACCCCTGGGATGCGCCCTTAGACCGACCCGTGGCACATTCTCCAAGGGCGCTACTCGCTGACCAAATTGCTGACAACATCAATGCCTGGCTTGAAGGACCTGAACCTTCGCACCCTGGAGGCCCACCCCTTTCACCTGGCGATGTTCTCATTCTCGTGCAACGGCGGAACAGCTTTGTTGATGAAATGATCCGCGCGCTCAAAAAGAAGAACATCCCCGTTGCTGGACGCGACCGAATGATGTTGACGGAACAGATGGCGGTCATGGACCTCATTGCGCTGGGTGAATTTGCTTTATTGCCGGAAGATGATTTGATTTTGGCGACGGTTATCAAAAGCCCTCTGATTGGACTTAATGAAGAAGACCTGTTTGAAATTGCTTACAATCGTTCTCAGTCATTGTGGCAATCGCTGAAGAGCCACGCACAACGCGAACCCTATTCACATGCGTATACGTTTCTCGCCAATGTTCTTGCCCGGGTTGAAATTGTCAGACCGTTTGAGTTTTTCTCGACAGCACTTGGTGTGGATGCGGGATCATCGGTGAGCGGGCGAGAGCGCATGATTGCGCGCCTTGGCTATGAGGCGGCCGATCCGATTGACGAATTTCTAAACCTCGCCCTTGACTATGAGCGCTTGGAGGTCGCGACGCTTCAAGGTTTTATCAATTGGATCAAGCACGATGCGTCACAAATAAAACGCGAATTCGATACTGATTCTGGTGAAGTGCGGATCATGACAGTACACGGAGCGAAAGGCTTGGAGGCGCCCATCGTTATCCTGCCGGATACTTGCTCAATTCCAAGTCAACGAAATGACCCAGAACTCATTGAACTGGATGCCGCACCCACGCATGAGGATGGCGGCCCATTCTTATGGCGCCAAAATACCAACCTACAAGATCACCACACGGCAGCGGCCAGAGAGCGGCTTAGCCAACAACGCAGAGATGAACATCACCGGCTTCTCTATGTGGCCATGACCCGTGCGCAAGATCGTCTCTACATCGCTGGCTATGAAACAAAGAGAGGCCGCGATGATGGTTGTTGGTATGACCTCGCGACGGAAACATTATCCCCCATGATGGCAGAGCACACGATACGTAACGGCGATATTAGACGGCTGGCAGGATCTGATTGGGACCGCGTTTCCGACCGGCCCATCGGTGCCGGTGAAGATCTTGTTGTTGAAGATTCATCAAGTGTAACTGACATCGACCTCCCCGTGTGGGCACACATTGAAGCAAAAGAAGAACACATCATCAGACCGGAATCTCCTTCGCAACTGGTCGCGAGTGAAGAAGAGGTCTATGAGCCACCCATCTCTTCTCCTTTGCTCGGCCAATCAGATAACCGTTTCAAAAGAGGCCGACTTATTCATCGCCTCCTTGAGATTTTACCTGAGCATGCCGTAGACGACAGAGCGCGTGTGGCAAAAGCGTTTCTACAAGAACCGATGAATGAACTTAACGATGATGAGATCAATAACATCACGTCGGAAGTTCTGACCGTGCTTGACCATCCAGAATTCGCCCCGCTTTTTGGCGCGGGTAGTTTGGCCGAAGCAGCCATTAGCGGTCGCCTCCCGGGCAGTGATTTGGAGATACGCGGGCAAGTTGACCGGCTGTGCGTTACTGATCAAAAGGTTTTGGTCATCGATTACAAAACCAATCGGCCACCGCCCAAAACCCCAGAAAAGGTGGCGCCCGTGTACTACCGACAAATGGCTGCATACAAGGTCATTTTGGGCTCACTCTATCCAAAACATGAGGTTCACTGCGCCCTTCTTTGGACTGATGGGCCCACTTTCATGACCCTGCCGGAAACCCTGCTGAATGCCGCATTGGCACAGATTTCGAGCCTGTGACCGATGACCAAACTTCCGAGGTCCACCTTCAAGTGCTGCTTGACGATAACCATTGGTCTACCTAGATTTATCTACAATGAACGAATCCTGAGACGAGCCAGGGAGGGAGTGCTAGAAAAATAGCACTTGAGTGCTTCGTCTCCATTTAAAGCTGAAAGGGTATTTTATGTCGACCACTGCTGTAACCGACTCGTCTTTTGAAGGCGATGTTATTGATGCTTCAAAACCTGTCCTTGTTGACTTTTGGGCCGAATGGTGTGGCCCCTGCAAACAGATTGGACCAGCGCTTGAAGAACTCGCCGCAGAGCTCGGAGATGATATTCAGATTACAAAAATCAACATCGATGATAACCCGCAAACACCAACAAAATATGGTGTACGCGGAGTGCCAACCATGATGATCTTTCAAGATGGACAAGTAGCCGCAACCAAAGTTGGAGCGATGCCAAAGAACCAGATCAAAGAATGGATCCAGTCAAACATTTGACGGTCAGTACAAAGTTTCTAATTAAATGGGTGGGCTTCCGGCTCACCCATTTTCTTTGAGCACTTGTCCAGCAAGATATAGCGAACCGCATATGAGGATGCGGGGTGGTGGTCCGGGACGAGCGGAGATTTGCCCGATGGCCGCAGCATAATCTTCGGCAGGGTCAGATTCTAAGCCAACCGAACGCGCAGCTTCATACAAAATGTCTGGTGGAATGAACGCTTCTCCCGAGATCGGCACCGTGGTCACATGGTGGGCGAGACCTGCAAAAGCTTCAAGAAAAGCCTTGGCGTCCTTTGCTTCCAGCATGCCGCAAACGATAAACAACGGTTGCTCTCGGTTATCGTCCAGATCAGCCACCGCATTGGCAAGCGCGCGGGCGGCTTGTGCGTTGTGCCCGCCATCAAGCC
>JAJFIN010000159.1 GCA_021774955.1 Alphaproteobacteria bacterium
TGACGGTAAAATCCTCTGGTTTGAAGCATTGGACAGCATCATCATCTAGGTAGTGCATGGTGCCGTCTGCCCAGAAACCTTTCTTTCTAAGTGTTGGAAAATAGGCGACGTCTGTGGTCGTGCGCTCCCCGCCCATCAGATAGACTAGGTCTTTGTCATCGTTGTTGGCGAGGTGGTGGACCGCACCATCGATTGGAAACCCAATGAAATCTCCTAGTCCAACTGCGCAGCTCTCACCATCGATTGTCAAAACCCCGTTCCCTTCAAGCACAAAAATAAACTCTTCCTGACCGGCGTGAGCATGAGGCACAAAACCTTCTTTGCCCGGAAGGATTCGCCCGAGACTGATCCCCATATTCTTCATGCCGACGCTATCAGACAAGGGCAACAGACGCATTTCAGACGCTGCGTTGAAAGGGTGACTAAAGTGGAATTGACGATCTATCGGAATATCCGCGGTGCGAACAACATATTTATCGGTTTTGGTCATAATGTTTATTTTCCCAGTTACCTCGTGCGATTGGTATCGCGAAGGCTTAACAAAGGCAACACTATGAATTTGCAGGGTCAGTCCCCCAGTTCTGCTTCATGATGAAGCCCAACAATCCCGTTGCAACAATGGTAGCGATACTGACCGGTATATTTCCTTCCATTAACAGAACCACCAGGGAAATCAGAAACGTCACCGCGACAATGGCGGCGCCAGAAAATCTGGTTTTCTTGAACGCCAACATGATCCCGCCCATGACTTGAACCAATCCGTAAGCGACGAGGATGGGGTTTGAAAATCCATACTTGCCAAAGAAGTCAACGTCCTGCTGCATCAACGCAATCTTGGTGATGCCCGATGACACGGCCAGAAAAATCAAGACGACCAAAATCGCGAGTGAAAAAACTTTCATGCCATTTATCCCCGGTACATTTTCGCTAATTGATCCAGCCTCTGCGTTCAGTCCATTTCGCATACCAGATCAAAAACACTGTCACCGCCAGCTGCACAAGATTGCCGATGGCAAACCCGAGGGGGCCGGAGTTCAAACCGACCACGCTCAAGGTATGGATCATCGTGATAAACGCACCAACGAGCGAGGCGATAAACATATAATAAGCCACAGATTTCTTGAGCAGAAGCAGCAGGCAACCAAGTGCACCGCCAAAAACAGCGATGAAAAATGCGCCGGTTGCCCATAGGGGACGGCCTTCGATGATCATGCGGTAAACGTCCGGCATCGCCGCGACATTGTCGTCATTCATCTGCATAATGAAATTTAACACACCGGCGCCATTATAAAGCAACGTCACAACGCCGATGACCCAGAAACTCCAATGCACACTTTGGGTGTTATTCTCTTCCATACCGTCCCCCTACAGACTTTAATTATGCCTGCAATTCAGCAAAGATTTCATCCATGATCGCATAACCGCTCTCCCAACCTTTGCCCATATTGGCAACAGCCTCAGAAAAACAAGCAATCTCCGCATCGGTCGCTTCAAACGGCGCCCAAGTCAGCCGCACCTTGGTCTTATCACCGGCATCCTCAAACGTCACGGTCGTCAAAAGAATGCGCGGCCAGTCCGGCATCCTGGCATTGGGCACAGAGTTCCATTCTTTGTCAGTGGACGAATGATGTTGCCAGACGATCTTCTCGAGCGGTGCGACTTCGGTGAACACGGCTTTGCTGAGCATCGAGTTTTCGCCCATCTTCATCTCATTCAACCATGTCCCGCCCGGCTTCAAATCGAATTTATGGATGATCGTTTCGACGCCGGGGCCATACCACCGCGCCAGCAATTCAGGATCCGTCCACGCCCGCCAGACCATCTCACGCGGCGCATCGAATTCACGATCAAGGACGTATTCTGGCAGTTCACTCATGGTCTGGTTCCTTCGCTTCGGCTTGTTTCAATTTGAGGAGGACATGATCGAGTTGGTCAAAGCTCGTCCCCCAGAAAGCTTTAAATTCATCGAGCCAACCGACGGCAATGGCCATCGGCTCAGCTTTCAATCGGGCAGGGCGGCGTTGTTCGTCGATATCGCGTTCGATCAACCCGGCGCGCTCCAACACCTTCAGATGGCGCGACACCGCCGGTTGACTCATTTCAAAGGGCGCGGCGATCTCATTCACCGAAGCTTGACCATCGGCCAGCCGCGACAGGATCGCCCGCCGCGTCGGGTCGGCCAGCGCTGCAAAGATAGCGTCTAGATTCGGTTGTGGATCTGCATAACCTAATTGTTCCATAACAACATAGTTATACTAATAAGCGGCTGTGTCAAGCGGCTTGGAGGTCGATGTCTACCGCACAGATCGACCTGGCCGCAGCATAAACAGCGGCACCGCAAAGAAAACCGCAAGCGACACATTCGACACCGCGTTCTGCCAATAGCCGAGTGCGACAGAGGCGGTGCTATCGGTAACAAACCAGATGACCATCGACAGCGTGGCGGCTTTCCAGGCCGCATCGTCGCCGCGCCGGATCGGCCCATTGGCCAGATAGATCATCACCACCATCCAGCCAATGGTGATGCAGCCAATGAGGCTATAGGCGAAGGTCAGGTAGCGGATGCCTTCAGCGCTTATATCCGCGGGGAAGGACGGCGCGCCGTACATGAGGAAGTTGAAATAAGAAATGCCCAGATAGGGCGGCACGGCCATGCCGATGCTCAAAAGGATCGTCGCGCAGGCAGCGGCAAGCATCACATTCACCCATAGATTACGGGTCTTTTCATTGGACTGAGACATGGTAGAAACTCCCTTCGATTGGCTGGACGTCCAAAACATTAACCTATATGTAGCATGTGCTACATAGGATGTCATGTAGCGGCCGCTACATTAGGTGAACATGAAATCTGCAGACAAACGCGCCCAAGCCTTTGAAGCCATCCTGTCCCTGCTCCTGGCCGAAGGGTTGGAGAATACCGGCATCCGCAAACTGGCCAAAGCCGGCGGCATTAGCGACCGCATGCTGATTTATTATTTCGGCAGCAAAGACGCGCTCATGGCCGAAGCGCTGACCCAGCTTACCGAGCGCACCACCATCGGACTTAATCTGCTGGTCGGGGAGGGCCAGCACGAGGCGGCCCATCTCATTGAGGTCATCGAAGGCGCACTCGCCATCCCGCAATTCGACGAGGCCATGCGTCTATTCGTTGAAGTCGCCGCCCGAGCCGGCCGCGGCATCGAGCCCTATCGAACCGTCGCCCGCGACATCATCGATGCCTGGGAAGCCTGGCTCACCGAACGCCTTCTCCAAGTGCCCGGCGGACCAACACCCCATGACCTGCTCGTTCAGATCGAAGGCGAGGTCTTGGTGCGGCTTATACGGACGGATTGAAGAAGGCACATTTACTAAGCTAACGGTCGGATACCATTTGCTTATTTACCATTCTAACCTATAGATCAGTCATCTGATCTAACTACTCAGTTTCGTTGCCCTCCATATTGGTGACCCCTTAACCAATATTGCGTTAGTGTCTTTTGTCAACAACCCTTATCTCGCACAACCTGCCATGAGAATGCTCACTCAGAAAAGAATACCATTTGACAGCGTAGATATTAAATACACGCACAAACTGACAACCCATCCAGATTACTTTCATCAGTTTGCCAAGGTCTATCGCGCAGCGCTATCTCATAGCGACATTCCAATCTATCGAGATTTTCTGAACTTGAACAAGATGCAACCGTTTCTTTCCACGATATCGGTTCTGGATCTAAGGGAATTTGACCGTGCTCAATACAGGTTTTGTGGCGCAATCCTAACCGCTCACACAGGAGCAGATCTCACCGGCCAAAACCTATTTGAATTGATCCCGAAAAAAGACAAAGACGATGTCCACTATGACTTGAAATCAATGATGAACCACCCGTGCGGCAATTTTTCTAGGCACATGGATCTTTATGCCGGCGGAAAACGTCTCGCAGCTGAATCGCTGTCGCTACCCCTTAAATCGAGTATCGATTCCCCTACGGATTATTTGGTCACACTTCATGCTTCCGAGTGGGTATTCACCCCAGACGCTAATGTAACCGTCCTGCATAAAAACACCGGAATGCAAATTGGGGTCGAATGGCTGCAGTCGATTTTTGTCGACATCGGGTATGGAATACCTGGTCCTACAGGCAACCAAAGATATTGAGGCACAAGGGACAGGAAGCAAACAGGGGGAAGGAGGAGGGGCGTATGATCTCTTTCCTCGATCCACTTATGCAATCGGGCGGCGGGCTCTACGCCCAACGCATCGTCACCCGCGGGCGCTATGACATTGAACACGCCCGGGCAAAGGCCCTCGAAGCTGCAGGTATTGAAAGGGAAGAGTGAGGTTTCACGTCCTTATGTAAACCGCTTTACTTGCAGGTCGCTCGAATCGTCCTACATGTAAACTATCGAAACGACTTTACGACGGAGAGCTTCGCATGAGCGACGACACCCCCCTTGATCGAGTGAGTAGCGTATCTGGTTCTAGTAGTGGCGTTATGCCAACCATTGTCTATGTGCTTTATCTGGTCGCGGCTGTGACCGGCGTGCCTTACCTAATCGGCTTGATCGTTGCCTATGTCTCACGTGATGGGGCCGACGAAGTTGCCGCCACCCATTATCAATATCAGATCCGCACGTTCTGGCTCGGGCTCCTCTATCTCGTTGTCGGTGTTTTAACCACGCCAATCGGCATCGGCTTCGTGATCTGTTTCTTCACCTGGGTTTGGGCCATCGTCCGCTCGTTTAAAGGCCTGGTCTGGTACCATGAAGGTGTAGAGGTTCCGAACCCCAAAACATTGCTTTGGTAGAAACTGAGATTTGAGCCTTGCGCTATGCCCCAGGGATCGGCAAACGCACCCAAATGGGATGATGGTCCGAGACGTCATGCTCGAAGCGTTTCACGAAATCAACGCTGTCAGGCACGGTGAGAAATCCATCGGTATCGTGAAGTGCCCGAGCAAATAGATCAGCGAAGGCAAATACGCCGTAGTCGAATTCGTTCGCTCCATTGGCACCGGCGGCATCATTGGCGTCATGATCGGGTAGGGCATCCTCATGCCCAAAAAAGCCGATCTGATCATAGGTCTGCGTCATACGCGCGGTCGAAGTGTAGCGCCCCTTGCCATCCCCGCCTGGGGCGGGGCCACGTTTGGCTGGAACATCAAGGAATGGGAAATTGACCTTGAAGCCTGCACCGATATCTTGGTTCAACTCCTTGATTTCCTGATCCGCATCCTCTTGGTTGGTATAGCGCTCATCGAATTCAAGGTTCATGTCACCAAAAGCAATGATATTCTTGTGATAGAGCCGGTCTTCAGCCTTGGTGCGCCAGCGCAGCCAATCGACCAAAGCATCAAATTCCATTTTGCGCTCCTCGGCTGACTTCGATTTGTCGCCATAGAGCAGGTGCGCGTTTACCGCGTGAAACGAGAGTGGATCAGCATCATCTGTACCTCGGACTTGGAACGACGCAACATGAGGTGTACGGATGAATGTTAAAAAATTGGATAAGATAATAGGCGGTTTCTTTGGTTTCGATCGACGCAACCCGTCAGCGTGTTCCTGGAGTTTAATTTCGTATACTCTCATGGCGGCATCATGGGCCTCAAAGTCAGCCATGAAAGCGTTCCATTTGTTGAGAATGGTATCGAGGACAGAACGCCGGTCGAAGGTAATGTCAGAAGCAAGCTCAGTGCGGCGTATCTTGTCCCAGCGATAAAGGAAGGCAAGCCGTTCTTGCGTCGTATCAATACCGGGCCGCGCGCCAGTGACATCGGAAACCACAAGTGCATATTTGTCCGCATCATCGAGGCTTTCTTTCAGGCGGCGTAGGCCAGACAGGTCATCCTTTACTTCTTGAATAGCGACGAAATCGCACCGGCTGATGTAACGCGCGAGCAGATCCCAAGCGCCTTGCGTGCGGCCTTCATCATGGGCAGGCGTCCGCGTGCCTGGATTCCCAAGAGCGCGGATATTAAACGATGAAAGGATCACCGAACCCTCCCTTCGTTCCGGCAAACCATAGGGTTGATCTGTCGCGCCGTGGGCATCGAGTTCGGCAAATATGTCTTGCCATTCGTTTTCCGCAAATCTGGCCATCGCGTCGTCCTCGCCGTAGCAATTGACTTTCCAAAAAAGTTTAATCGAAGCATGATACCCGTTTTAGGAATAGTCAAACACTATATTTGTCCGGACAAATTTGATAAGGCGGGGGCAAGGAGCAAGGGATCCTGGCTCGTTTGATCGATTTGGGCGAGCACGTAAATCTGCACAA
>JAJFIN010000160.1 GCA_021774955.1 Alphaproteobacteria bacterium
CCCAGCCGCTGGTACAGGCATTCTGTTGCAAAACCCCGATGCACCGCTATGGCAGTTTCAGCTCATGGCTTTGTTATCAGGATTTGGCGGCGGTAATTTCGCGTCTTCAATGTCGAATATAAGTTTCTTCTTCCCTAAGAAAATCCAAGGTTATGCCTTGGGTATGAATGCAGGGCTTGGAAATTTTGGGGTCACCACCATGCAAGTGGTCGTGCCGCTCGTTATGACCTTCGGCATCTTTGGTGGCGATGCCATGGTATTGCAGAATACTAGCGGAACGTTGATCGGTAAGATCCCCGCTGGCTCAGAAACCTATATTCACAATGCCGGGTTTATCTGGCTCGTCTTCCTCATCCCACTGGCCATCGCCACCTGGTTCGGCATGAGCAATCTGACCGACGAACACATATCGCCAGGTGTCGAGAGCCCCTTGCCAAGCTTTGGAATAATATTGGGCATGTTGGCAATCGGCCTCGTCACGGCAACGTTTGGCTTGTGGCTCATGTTACCAGCAAGTGCGGGCGGCTCCGGATTTGGCGTTAGCAAATGGATCGTCGTGCCGCTCATCATCTTCCTAACGGTCTTTGCTCTTAAATATATTCCTGGTCCCATACGGACGAACCTCGAACGGCAGTACAAAATATTCGATAACAAACATACTTGGGCCATGACAGTTATCTACACCATGACCTTTGGTTCGTTCATCGGATATTCTGCGGCACTCGCCCTTGCCATCAAAGTTGTCTTTGGTTTTCAACACATCATGGTTGATGGCGTACTGACCCATACGACCGCCAACGCCAATGGACCTTCCGCACTCATGTACGCCTGGATGGGGCCATTCATTGGCGCCCTCATCCGACCCATAGGTGGTATTGTCGCTGATAAGTTAGGTGGTGCACGGGTTACTCAGATTATAAGCATTGTCATGGTCGCCAGTGCTTTGGGTGTCGCCTATTACATGAAGCAAGCCTACGCGTCGGAAACGCCTGAGCTTTATTTTGTACCCTTCCTGTTGCTATTTATCGTTTTGTTTGCTGCAACGGGTATTGGTAACGGCTCGACCTTCCGAACCATTGCTGTAGTCTTTAACAAAGAGCAAGCCGGACCTGTTCTTGGTTGGACATCAGCAGTCGCGGCCTATGGCGCATTCTTAATCCCGAAAATATTCGGCGAGCAAATTCAAGCGAAGACGCCTGAATACGCGCTCTACGGTTTTGCAGCCTTCTACATGGTCTGCATCGTGATCAACTGGTGGTTCTATCTTCGCAAGAATGCCTATGTGAAGAACCCCTAATTTAGACTTTTTCTTGTGGCTGGAAAAATAATATCGGAGATCAACAATGAGTGTGCTTTTAGACAGGGTTCAATTCTTTGCCCGCAGTAAACCCGAGAAATTCTCAAACGGACACGGCATCACCACCGATGAGAGCCGTCGCTGGGAGCACGCTTATCGAGGTCGCTGGTCGCACGACAAGATTGTCCGCTCAACCCATGGTGTGAATTGCACGGGTTCGTGCAGTTGGAAAATCTATGTGAAAGGCGGGCTGGTCACCTGGGAGACCCAGCAAACAGATTACCCACGGACGCGCGCCGACATGCCTAACCATGAGCCGCGCGGTTGTTCGCGTGGCGCCAGTTATAGCTGGTATCTTTATAGTGCCGCTCGTCTCAAATACCCCATGGTGCGCAAAACACTTCTGCGCTTGTGGCGTGACGCCAAAGCCGAAAACGGTGACCCGGTGGATGCCTGGGGTAGTATCGTTTCAGATGAGGTTAAAGCCAAGTCCTATAAGAGTGTGCGTGGTCTCGGTGGTTTCGTTCGAGCTGAATGGGATGAAGTCAACGAAATCATTGCAGCCTCTAACGTCTATACGGCTAAAACTTTTGGCCCTGATCGCATCATTGGATTTTCTCCAATCCCGGCAATGTCAATGGTCTCCTATGCCGCTGGTAGCCGTTACTTATCGCTCATCGGCGGTACATGCATGAGTTTCTACGATTGGTACTGCGATCTGCCGCCAAGTTCTCCGCAAACCTGGGGTGAGCAAACCGATGTACCTGAAAGTGCCGATTGGTACAATTCTGGCTACATCATCGCTTGGGGATCTAACGTTCCACAAACCCGCACGCCGGACGCGCACTTCTTCACTGAGGTACGTTACAAAGGTACAAAGACTGTATCGGTAACACCAGACTATTCAGAAGTCGCAAAGTTAACCGACATCTGGTTAAATCCACGACAAGGAACCGATTCCGCTCTCGCCATGGCCATGGGTCATGTCATTTTGAAAGAATTTCATCTTTCCGGGCGGAGTGAATACTTCAACGACTATTGTCGTATGTATACGGACATGCCGTTCCTGGTTCGTTTAGACGAGAAAGATGGGAGTTACATCCCTGGAAGAACGCTGCGGGCGAGTGACTTTGAGGGTGACCTTGGAGAAGAAAAAAATTCCGAATGGAAAACAGTTGTTCTAGATGGTCAGTCAAACACCGTCAAAGTACCAAATGGCACCATTGGCTCGCGCTGGGATGGCAGTGCCAAATGGAATTTGGAATTAAAGAACGCAGAGAATGGTGGCGAAATTTGGCCACAGATCTCGCTCATCGACCATGCTGACAATGTTATGCCGGTGGCATTTCCTTATTTCGGGAATCTCGAAAATGAGCAGCCAATATTTGCGGCGACCGAGCATGATTCCATTTTGACACGAAATGTTCCGGTTAAGATCGTCAAAACCAAAGATGGCGATGTTCCGGTGGCATCTGTTTATGATCTACTCATCGCGAATTATGGCATTGATCGCGGCCTCGGCGGGAACAATGTTGCCAAATCATTTGACGATGACGAACCCTATACACCGGCATGGCAAGAAAAAATCACCGGTGTACCACGTGAAAACGTCATCCAGGTCGCACGAGAATTTGCCGAAAATGCAGACAGAACACGTGGCCGTTCCATGGTCATTCTCGGGGCTGCTATCAATCATTGGTATCACATGGATATGACCTATCGTGGCATCATGAATCTATTGATCATGTGTGGATGTGTGGGAAAATCCGGTGGCGGTTGGGCTCACTATGTCGGGCAGGAAAAGCTCCGTCCACAAACTGGATGGCTGCCATTAGCGTTTGGCTTGGATTGGAACCGCCCACCGCGTCAAATGAATTCTACCAGCTTCTTTTACGCGCACTCCAACCAATGGCGATATGAAAAACTAGCAGTAGAAGAGATACTTTCTCCTCTCGCTGATAAAGAGAAATGGCAAGACTACTCTTTGATCGATTGCAATGTTCGCTCTGAGCGCATGGGCTGGCTACCATCGGCGCCTCAACTCAACACCAATCCGCTCGAGATTGGTCGAGAAGCAGTAGCTGCTGAACGTGACGTCAAAGAACTCGCGGTGGAGAAAATATCAAATGGATCGCTCAGTTTTGCCTGTGAAGATCCAGACAATCCTGTGAACTTTCCAAGAATCTTATTTGTATGGCGTTCGAACTTGTTAGGCTCATCCGGCAAGGGACATGAATACATGCTCAAACATCTGCTCGGAACACAGCACGGTGTATTAGGCAAGGATTTGGGTGAAACAGGTGAGAAGCGCCCAACC
>JAJFIN010000017.1 GCA_021774955.1 Alphaproteobacteria bacterium
AAGCGGGAGCACTTGGTTTTTCAACCTCGCGCACGCTCAACCACCAGACCAGCGACGGCCAGCCAACACCAACACTCACCGCTGCGGCTGATGAGCTTGTGGGGATCGCGCTCGGTCTCAAACAAGCAGGCACTGGCGTTCTCCAAGTCGTTTCCGACTTCAAAGATCCGGCTAATGAATTTTCCATGCTCAATAGCATGATGGAACAATCAGGCCGTCCGCTTTCCGTGTCCCTCGCTCAAACATCGAAAGCGCCAGACAGCTGGCGCCGGATGCTTGAGAACATCGATGCAGCCAATGATCGTGGATTGACCATGCGCGCGCAAGTTTGCGGTCGTGCCGTGGGCATCTTGCTCAGCTTTGATTTGAGCATAAACCCTTTCAGTTCCCATCCTTCCTATCGCGCGATAGCAGACCTCCCACTTGAAGAAAGGCTGACGCAATTGAACGATCCAGCTTTCCGCGAAAAGCTATTAAGCGAAGAGCCTGGCCCCGGCCATCCCTTCTTAACAGCACTCCTTGCGGCATTACCAACCATGTTCCAACTCAGTGATCCGCCCAATTATGAGCCAGGACCTGAGGAGAGCTTGGGCGCAATCGCAGCTCGCAAAGACGTGCCCGTATTGGAACTTGCGCTCGATTGCCTGCTTGCCGACGGCGGTACCGGCATCCTTTACTTCCCGTTCCTGAACTATGCGGAAGGATCCTTGGACGCCAGTCTGGAAATGATGAAACACGATCACACTGTACTAGGACTTGGCGATGGCGGCGCTCATGTCGGTATGATCTGCGATGGTAGCTTCACTACCCACATGTTGACCCATTGGACCCGCGACCGCACGCGCGGCGAAAAACTACCCCTGCCCTGGGTCATCAAAGCTCATTGCAAAGACACAGCGGAAGCGGTTGGACTTTATGATCGCGGTATTTTGGCTGTCGGCTACAAGGCCGACATAAATGTCATCGATCATGATCACCTGGTTTTACACAAACCTGTGATCCAAAGGGATCTCCCTTCTGGAGGACGGCGTTTGATGCAATATGCCGAAGGCTATTGCGCGACCATCGTCAGTGGCGAGATCATCTATCGCGATGGCGAGGCTACAGGTGCACTACCGGGACGTCTTGTTCGTGGCACTCAATCAACCCCAATTGCTCAAGCGGCGGAATAGAACCATGGCAAATCCACAAGTCTTGGAAACTCATGCTGAATGGCATCGTAATGATATTGATGGCGCAAGTGATTGGATTGAAACGCTCACGCATGACGAACTGGATGAACTTGATCAAGCGTTGCATCACGCTCAGACCAAGAGTGATGACCTACGCGAAATCAGCAAGGATGATTTTCCGTTAGGCAGATTGAAACAACGTCTCAAGAAAATCGAAGGTGATCTCATCAATGGCCGTGGCTTCGTCCAGATCCGCGGCATCCCCCGCCAAAATTATACCAATGACGAAATGTGCATGCTCTATTGGGGGATTGGCATGTATCTCGGCGATCCCTGGCCGCAAAATAAATATGGCCACATCCTTGGCGATGTTACCGATCAAGGCAAAGATCCAAGCGACAACACGTCACGAGGCAACGAATTGGGAGGCATCGCCCTACCCTATCATTCTGACGGTTCCGATCTCGTGGGCCTTATGTGCCTGCAAAAAGCCAGGTCAGGCGGCGCTTCAGCAATTTGCAATGCGGTCGCCGTTCATAACGACCTGGTACGGCAACGACCGGACCTCGCAGCCGAAATGTACAAACCACAGCCCTATGACTATCGAGGGGAACAAAAGGAAGGCAGCACACCCTTCTATGAAATCCCAACTTTTACCAAATGGGCTGACCGGCTCTTTGTCCGCTATATACGGCCCTACATCCTCGCCTCACAACGCCACGATGACGCGCCACGCATCACACCACTTGCTGAAGAAGCCATGCAAATGATGGACGAGATGTGCAACGATCCGCACTACAATACTTATATGGATTTAGCCCCCGGCGACATTCAGTTCATCAACAATTATCATGTGCTTCATGCGCGTAAAGAATATGTCGATGATCCTGAAACAGGGGAAGTGCGACATCTAAAACGGCTCTGGCTCGCAACCAATGTGTTGGAAGACCGACCACCCCATTTTCAGTCCAATGTCGGTAGCCATTGGGGCAAGAAGAAAACCGTTAGTCGCCTCGACGCAGCGGAATAGTGAAGTTATTTTAATCTAAAACCGAGGGATCAAGTCGGATCTCTTTGCGCGCCATTGCCTCCCATAAAAACGGGAAGCCATTCCCATCGACCATGGCACCAAACCCGTCGGCAACTTCATCGCGCATAGGTACACCCGCTCCAAGTGCTTCCACATGCCAAGCATGCCGACAACGCCATTCAAGTGTGATTGCACGTAAGTGTGCTTGGCGAATATCGCGGCCGACCACTAACACACCATGGCTGGCAAGAAGCGCCCATTTATTGGCCCCAAGACTTTCAATCGCCGACTTCGCCTCGCTGTCATCGTTGACGGCGCCACCATATTCCTCAAACAATGGCAATGGCCCATCAACCATGGCCGAAGTCTGATCATAGATCGGCGGCGTTCGCCCCGAACACGCCCATACCGTTCCCCAGCGAGAATGATTGTGAATGATTACATACACATCATCTCGATTAGCATGAACCTCCAAATGAAGATTGATCGCAGGCGTAACATTCCAATCCCCGTCAATCACCTTTCCATCGGCAGAAAGTCGAAGGATATCGCTCGCTGTCAGCTCATCCCAAGCCAGCTCCCAAGGATTGACCAGCAAAGTGCCATCCGATTGTCGGTAGGTGATATGACCAGCGATGTGATCGTCATAGCCTTCACGGTGAAGCGCACGACACAGGAGCGCAAGCTCGGCCTGTGGCGTAAGTTCCGGTATCAGCGGTCTGCGACCAGGGCGCGGCGCCAGTTGCGCGAGAAGAGTGTTTTTATCGTCAGTGTTCGTCATGACTACCTCGCTATAGAGTTGAGGACAATGGTAGGTCCAAACCCAGGTCTCACTGCTCCAGCATCATACCTCTGACCAAAGCCATATGATCGAAATAAGCAAGCCGCTCTTGTGTTGGGGTTGTCTTATCAAATACGCGTTTTTTATAAACATGAAGAGTCAATTCCTGCGCTCGTCGATCATAGGGGTCCGAAAACAATGCCATGTCGGCGAAATGCGCCGCAAGTGCGGGGTCTTCCTTAGCGATCTCGCGTGTTCTCTCGACCAAGGCATCCATACCGCCCGCAAGATCGACAATAGCTTGAGATTGGGAAACAAGAGAAGCTGGTGCCCAATGTGAAGGAATGTCATCCCACCATCCTGTCCAACGTTTGAGTTCCATTTTGACGATATCAACCGGACGAACATAGGTGATCGCCAAAGTTGGCTCATCGCGAAAGTGTTCAGGCCAGATAAACCCGTCGATAATCTGGTCTTCTCTGAAGCCTTGGTTGAGACCGTCTCGGGTATACTCAATAATGTAATCAAAGGCGTCAGCAAGAATGACGAGATCCGTCTTTATTTTGACAGGGTTGCTCATCGGCGCACCATGCATTGGCAAGAGATATTGAGGCTCCAAGGCCGCCATAGCACGCAAAGCAGCGCTCCACTCACCAACATAGCGTTGGGTGCGTTTGCCATTGCCTGCATTGGGCAAAAATCCCTGATAATAGTCGGCAGTGACAACAATGCGGCGCTCGGGTAACCAGACATAAAGCTGGTCATTTGTTTCCGCTGGAGCATGGATGAGTGAGAACACTTCGCCTCCAACATTTATGTCGAGCGTGTTATCAAACACACGGGTCGGCCAGATAAGATCCTCACGCGTTAGAGGAAGTTCTTCCTCTGGCTGGCTCATATACCGAGCCAGCGTGCCGCGATAATTCAGATATCTGTCAAACTCCCCCGGCAATGCCGAATGAGCAATGACTTCTGGATTTTCTCCCGCCTCGATGAATGCGCCCGCGCCATAGGCGTGATCGACATGACTATGTGTGTAGATAATTGTGTGGACCGGTGCGTCCGTGACCGAACGGATCATCTCCAATAACACCGGACCGCCGGATGTATATCCTGTGTCGACAACCACGACACCTGCATCTGTTTCAAAAAACGCTGCGTTCACAATCGGCAAACGAACTAGCCACGAGCGCGGAGCAACTTCGATCAATGTCGTCTTGCTACGAACATCATCGACCGTGTCTTCGCGAAGCGCAAACATGTGTTGCGCAGCGAGGCGCGAGAAATCACCGCCAAAACCCTCATTTAAAATCGAATACAATCGAGGGTTCTCGATAATGAGGCGCTTCCGCCCCTTATCGATCAGGTTTTTGTCGTGAAACAATTGCACGACATTACTAGACGGCGAAGAAGCCTGCTCAGCGCGATCCGTCTCATCTTCAGAACAAGCCACCAGTAATAAGTAACTCACCGCGAGGACAGATGCTCGCCTCATCAAAGACAAACCGTTTGACCTGTACATTGAATTCTCCAACTTGAGACACTCCGATTAGAAGCAATCAGAAATGTAAGAAAATCATCGGCGACTGACATCGTCCATTGGAGCGATGCCGGGGGCTCAAATCCCACCTTTTATGAGTTAGTACAGCGACCAGATTTTAATCCAAATTGTCACCTGGAGCGCTGAAAACGGGAAATTGCCAGATGGACATGACGCCAATGACCGCAAAGGCTCTTGGGAGATCACTGGTATGGGCGACTATCATCCCTATATCGTATTTCGGTGTTCTGAACGCGATAACTCATGCCCAAACCAATGCCCCTCAAAACCCCTACTTAGCCAGCTCGATCAATCCCAAAAGTCATGGCACATCGGCACAACAAGATTCGGTGCCCACAGGCGGACCTCAA
>JAJFIN010000161.1 GCA_021774955.1 Alphaproteobacteria bacterium
AAAAGTCAGCTCGGCGGCGGCACAACAATTCCACAAGCTGGCACTGTTTTTATTTCGGTTAAAGGGCGTGACAAAAAGCCCATCGAAGCACCCGCACGACAATTGGCTCAAGCCGGCTTCAAAATTCTGGCAACCCGAGGCACGGCTCAACACCTAACGTCTGCCGGAATCGAAGTAGAGCTGGTAAAGAAAGCCTTCGAAGGGAACCCCAATATTGTCGATGCGATGCTCAATGATGAAGTCCAATTGGTGTTCAACACTACCGAGGGCGCGAAATCACTGGAAGATTCAAGAACTCTGCGGCGCACAGCTCTTGAGCAGCGCATTCCGTATTATACAACCCTGGCTGCCGCCAAAGCCGCAGCCCGCGCAATATGCGACGTTAACTTAAATGAGCTTGAAGTAAGGGCCCTGCAATCCTACATTTAACGGCTAGCTGTTGATTTGCGGTCATAACCGTGCACAGTAATGGGCCAATATCGGATTCCAAACAGCAATGAGTAAGCAGGCTGGCCCCGCCCAGCGTTAGATAAAATTTGTATTGAGACGAGGATAAAGAGTGCCAATGGAAAAGGTACCAATGACAAAAGTGGGCTATCAAATGCTCGAGACCGAAATCAAACAATTGAAATCGGTGGAGCGCCCTGCTGTTGTTAAAGCAATCTCTGAAGCGCGCGAACACGGCGACTTGTCGGAAAATGCTGAATATCACGCCGCCAAAGAGCGCCAAAGTTTCATTGAAGGGCGTCTTATGGAAATCGAGAGTTTGATTGGCCGTGCCCAAGTCATCGACCCCACGACTTTATCCGGTGATCAGATAAAATTTGGGGCGACCGTACGCTTGGTTGATGAAGACACCGACGAAGAAGCAACATACCGAATTGTCGGTGAGATCGAAGCTGATGTGAAGGAAGGTAGAATTTCCATTACCTCTCCCATCGCCCGCGCGCTCATCGGCAAAGAAGTTGGCGATTCGGTTGAGGTGAACACACCCGGCGGCGGCCGATCCTATGAAGTTCTTGCCCTAGAATTCAAATAGCCAAATTTACAAATTCAAATGCTTGCGCCGCGAAATCAATCGCGGCGCTAGTGCATTTGTGTACAGAGCGCGCATGTAAATCTGACTAAGCGAAAATAATGTAGGCAAGGACAAACAGCGCCATGGTCAGTGTCTCGGCTACAACGAGCGCCACAGGGCGCCAGCCAATAAGCGCTAATACCTTGAACGACGTTTTCATCCCGAGCGCAGATATCGCGATGATTAAACACCAACGACTAACGGTTCCAAGACCGGTCATGATTTCCTGCGGTACAAATCCTGTTGAATTGATCAACACCAAGGTCGCAAAACCGACAAGAAAGAGGGGAACGAGCGGTGGTCGTTTGCCGCTCTCTTGCTCCTCACGACGGGAGCGAAATACCAGACTGAACAACAAAACAACGGGCAGCAACATCGAAACGCGCAACAGCTTAACTATCGTCGACATGTCACCAGCAGGCTCCGATATCGTGTACCCCGCCCCGACAACTTGAGCGACATCGTGAATCGTCCCGCCTAAGAAAACACCCGATTCCTGATCACTGAGCCCCATCGTTCCAGCAAGGATCGGATAAGCAATCATTGCGATTGTGCTGAGCGTCGTTACCGATACGACCGTAAATATCGTATTGCGCTCCAGGTGTTCCGATTTCGGCATGACCGATGAAATTGCTAACGCCGCCGATGCACCGCAAATGGCAACCGCCCCACCCGATAACAAACCCTGATCCCGACTAACACCCAGCAGCCGGGCAAACAGGATGCCGGAGAAAATTGTTACAATCACAGCACTCGCTACGACCACCACATTCGTCAGACCAAGCGAAGCAACTTGCTCCAGCGTGATACGCGCGCCGAGCAATGCAACACCCAACCGCAAAACGGTCTTTGAGGAAAATTCAATACCCGGTGCTGTCTTTTCTTCTTCAGATAAAAAGTCGAAGGCCAAACCGATCAACAGGGCAAAGAACATCACTGGTCCGCCGTAATGGCTTGACAGAAAACTGGCCGCCAAGGCCACAACAGCAGCAATTAAAAAGCCCGGTAGCAAGCGACGTATTTGTTTGCCCGTGTGAAAGGGTGGTGATTTCCCAAGTTGATCCGCGCCGCTCAATCCCTCCATGGAATCGAGATGAGCAAACTTCTCAAGATGATCGTCGATCCCCGGTTTCCGATCAGATCCTTGATCAGTCAATGCGTTCACTCCCACTTGTATTTGAGATGATTTATCTAATCCGTTCTGGAATATGTTCCAGTGGAACGCCAGGTTGATCTTTTGATGTCCGGATTGTCAGCGAAGTTTTTACACCTTCAACATTATCCGCAGAGGTTAG
This sequence comes from Alphaproteobacteria bacterium, assembly GCA_021774955.1. GTDB lineage: Bacteria > Pseudomonadota > Alphaproteobacteria > M2410 > M2410 > JAJFIN01. The sequence goes on from JAJFIN010000161.1 coordinate 2,374, forward strand.
GTTTTCGGTGAGAAATGTTTGGAAGCTCGCTAGATCCGGGGCCACAATTTTGAGCATAAAATCGATTTCACCGTTTAACATGTGACATTCGCGAACCAGCGGCCAATTCGTCACCATGGTTTCAAAAGCACGCAAATCGGCTTCCGCCTGGCTATGAAGCCCAACCATGGCAAAAACCGTCACCTGAAACCCCAGGGCTTGTGGATCGAGCGCAGCATGATAGCCTTGGATAAAGCCCGCCTCCTCCAGTGCCCGCACACGGCGCAGGCACGGCGGGGCGGAAATCCCCACGCGGTTGGAGAGTTCTACATTTGTAATGCGGCCGTT
>JAJFIN010000162.1 GCA_021774955.1 Alphaproteobacteria bacterium
CATTGATCGGATAAACAAACTCAACAATCTTAGTTATTGCGAAACAATTTCGGCGACAAATCCCTGCGGTGAACAACCCTTGCCGCCCTATGGGGCTTGCCTTCTTGGCTCCATCAATCTTGCAAAACTTGTCAGAGATCCATTTTCGAGCAAAGCCAGTATCGACTTGGATGAGCTGCATAAACTAACAACGACAGCTGTTCGCATGTTGGACAATGTCATCGACATTTCCAAATTTCCGTTACCAGCGCAAGAGCACGAAGCAAAAGCAAAGCGCCGCATTGGATTGGGTGTTACAGGCCTTGCCGACGCTTTCATCCTCTGCCGCACTCGCTACGGCAGTAAAAAATCTCTTGAACTCATGGATGCATGGCTCCAAACAATCGAACAATCGGCCTATCGCGCTTCTTGTGAGTTAGCGAAAGAAAAAGGTGCCTTTCCACTGTTTGAGGTGGAGGCCTATCTCGCTAATGGCCAAGTCTCTCAACTAGGCGAAGAATTGCACGCTTGTATCAAAAAAAATGGAATCCGTAATGCGCTTTTAACTTCCATTGCACCTACCGGCACAATCTCTCTGTTTGCGGATAATGTTTCAAGCGGAATTGAACCAGTCTTCAGCTACAAACATATTCGAAAAGTGTTGATGCCAGATGGAACACACCGCGAAGAGACTGTTTCAGACTTCGCCTATCGACTTTATCTAGAACTAGGGCACGATAGTGAAGACTTGCCAGATTATTTCACATCGGCTCAATCCCTTACACCGAGCGAACACGTCTCGGTTCAAGCATGCGCTCAAAAATACATCGACAGTTCAATTTCTAAAACCATCAACTGCCCAGAAGGAATAGGATTCGACGAATTCAAAGATATCTATCTCAAAGCATATGAAAATGGTTGCAAGGGTTGCACAACTTATCGACCTAATGAAATCACGGGATCGGTTCTGTCGATTGAAAGCGATAGCACACCGAGCACAAACACTGTTTTAAAATCTGCTGAGGAAAGTGCACCCCAAGATCGAGTGGTCTATATGACCAAACCACTTGATCGACCAATAAGTTTGGATGGCATAACTTACAAAGTGCGCTGGCCGGAAAGTGATCATGCACTTTACATTACCATGAATGACATTGAGCAAGATGGTCGGAGGCGTCCATTTGAAATATTTATCAATTCCAAGAACATGGAGCACTATGCCTGGACCGTTGCCCTGACCCGCATGATCTCTGCTGTTTTCCGCCGAGGTGGCGATGTGACTTTTGTTGTTGACGAACTAAAGGCTGTATTTGATCCGCGCGGTGGACAATGGATGAACGGTCGCTATGTCCCGTCTTTGTTGGCCGCGATTGGTGAAGTTATCGAACAGCACATGAGAGCAATCAAGTTCCTCCCCGACGATCAAGACGAAACGAGCGTCGTTCCCAAGGCCATCAATGAGGACAAAAGTGCACCCGTTCAAAGTGGGATTGAAACACTGAGCTCCGGTCGGTCGTGCCCAAAATGTTTCATGCCTAGTTTGGAGCGTCTCGAGGGATGTGACACTTGTCTTTCATGCGGATATTCAAAGTGCAGTTAGGGTTCCGTTGAGGCCATGACCCTACACCTTTCAAACAAAGAAGCACGCACACTTTTACTGGATCTCCAGGGACTATCACGAAAGCGACATCAAAAACTCACATCCGATGGTCTTTACGAACTAGTCCATAGCCTAGGCTATGTACAGCTTGACTCGATTAGAACGATTGAGCGTGCCCATCACATGATTTTGTTTTCCCGGCACGCTACTTATCGGCAACAACAACTCATCGATCTGATCGAAAAAGAAAGCCGTCTATTTGAACACTGGACCCATGACGCGAGCATCATCCCGGCTGAGTTCTTTCCACACTGGCGCCATCGCTTTAACCGCTCCGCCAAACAATTAAAAAACCGTGCCGGTTGGAAAAACCGCCTTGGTTCAAATCCAAGCAAAGTCATCCGTACCGTCAAAGAAAGGATTAAGCAGGAGGGGCCCCTTATGGCGCGGGATTTCGATGACGCACACAAAGGCCGAGGCCAGTGGTGGGGATGGGGCCCATCAAAAACTGCACTGGAATATCTTTGGCACACCGGCGAGCTTGCCATCGCTCGCAGGCAGGGTTTTCAAAAAGTATACGACCTGGCCGAACGCATTGTCCCAGCCGACATTCATGGAGAAAAAATTTCCCAAACACAGTCCGTAGATTGGTTTTGCCGCGAAGCACTGCATCGACTTGGTTTGGCCACACCAGGTGAGATAGCCGCGTTTTGGAACCATGTCAGCATCGCAGATGCGACAAAATGGGTTAACGCCCATCTTGGAAAGGACCTGATTGAGATCTCTTTCGATGCGAACGCCGACGCGCCACAACGCAAAACATTCGCCCTAAAGGAAGTAGAACAATATCTCGCAGAAGCAAAAAATCCTTCAACCAAGTTGCGGTTCTTAAGCCCCTTCGACCCCGTTATTCGAGATCGCAAAAGATTAAAACGCCTGTTTGACTTCGACTACCGTATTGAGGTGTTTGTGCCGGAAAAGAAACGTCAGTATGGATATTATGTATTGCCAATTCTCGAAGGCACCCGCTTCACCGGCCGTACAGATATAAAAGCCAATCGTAAAGACGATATTCTGGAAGTGAAAGGGTTATGGCTAGAACCAGGTGTCAAACTTACAAATAAGCGAGAGCAAGCATTCAGATTAGAGCTTGATCGATTGGCAAAGTTTACTGGAGTGTCAGAAATAAAAACTGAAAAAGTATTGAACGCCACCAGAAAAGAATAAGTGCTAGGCGGATTTCTACGCTCTCCCTTGTGTTCCCGGCCAATCCTTGGTTCAATTGGTGAACGCGGCTCCACGTTGAAAGATTGAGCCTCGTAACGGGAGAATGCCATGACCTATGCCCCTGACAACCGCGCCTATTATGATGCTGATAGCCACATCATGGAATTACCTAACTTCCTGAAAGAATACGCCGATCCACATATTCGCGAACAGGTCCCGGAAGTAAGTTATGCCGCCTCATCGATAACCGATGAGGAAGTTGCGGTACTCATGGCCCGTGGCGGCAAACATGCCGAGGATCATGTGAGCAATATGATCAAACTTGGTAGTGATCTCATTCGCGGTCCCAAAGAAATCCAAGCTCTCGGCGCTTTCAATGCCAGTGAACGAAAACATGCAATGGATATTCTCGGCTTCAAACGTCAACTAGTATTTGCCACGCATGTGTTCTACTGCCTTTTCACGCCAGTTCCAAAACCGACCCTGAGCTTCGTTATGGAACAACCCGTGCTCACAATCGCGCCATGGCGGACTTCTGTCACGATGATAATCGTCTAATGGGTATCGGAATTGTTCCTCTTGATGATCCAGAAAAAGCACTCGCTGAATTGAACTTCGCCATTGATCTTGACTTAAAGGCAATTTGGGTTCCACACCGCGCATGTGGAGGGCGCTCACCCGGCCACAAAGAGTTTGACCCTTTCTGGGCACGCCTACAAGAAACTGGTACACCATTTGTCCTTCATGTCGGCGGCGCCCCACTACAAGTTGGAAAAAGTTGGTCCAATACCGGTGGTCCTCCGGTCAAAGATTGGCTCGGTGGTGGTGAAAACCTGCGAAGCATCGATATAGCTGCACTTCATCAATGCCCGGAGCTTTTCATCAGCACGATGCTGATTCACGGCGTATTCGAACGATTCCCAAATCTCTTAGGCGCAAGCGTGGAATTGGGTGCGGGCTGGGTACCCTCACTTCTGACACGTCTTGATTGGGTGGCTGAGCATTGGGGGAGAGCCGATCAACGGCTTGCCAACATGACCCGCAAACCATCTGAACAAATGACTGAACAATTTGCGTTTACGCCTTTTGTCTTTGAGGATGTTGGCGCCCTCATCAGCCAATCTAATCCAGATCTCTATCTATTCTCCAGCGACTATCCACATGTCGAAGGAGGTCGAGATCCGATTGCCCGATTTGAGAGCGTACTGAGCGGTCATAGTGAACCCGTCTATGAGAAATTCTATGCCGAAAATTTCCTTCGTATTTTCCCCGAAGCGCGCGTAGCTGCTGGACATTAAACAGGTACCTATTCGTTCATGGACAAATTTATCGCGACCACGGCCGACACCAACCAACACGTGTTTGGTGTCTTCATCTAACATTTCGTTGTTGATGTACTGCCGCGAGAAGGCGTTCAAGACCAATATCTCGTAGGCCCAGCTTACGAAGATGCTCAACCGTTCGTTCGAGGTAATCCGGATTCCGACCGGATTGCCCCACGCCTTCAGCAATAAGTTTCACTTGGGATTCAAAGGGGATGCGCCCCGCAAATTGAGTGTGCGTCCTATCAGCCACATAAAACACAGCCGTTTTTTTTATATGCTCATGACGGCCTAGAACGCGCACGGGCTTCTTGACTTCAAGATAGACTGAAGTCACCTGCTCTCGTTCACGGAGATAGTCGACGACGTCTACAACGGCATTCCTATGCACGCGATACGCAACACCACGACAGGCCCCACCAGCATCGAGGCCTAAAACAAGCCCAGGTCTATCCGGTGTCCCACGATGGACATGAGAGTATACGCAAAATGATCTGTGATACCCATGCAACAGAGCTGGTTGACGCTCCAAAAACTCAAATCCAGGGCGCCACATCAGCGATCCATATCCAAATACCCAAAGATCACTGTTCATGTTCTATATCTTTTCTCGGCATGCTCTAGATGCCATATTATCGCCTCATCTGCACGCTGATATTGTTCACGCCTAATCATCATCAGGAAACCCAATGCAGTCCAACCGCATCTACTGGCCATTTGCTGTCCTTGTAAGTATCGCGCTTATTTACACATTTGTTTGGTTCTACCTGGCCGAACGCACCGAGCAAGATTTTAATCACTGGATTGAATTGCAAAAATCTCACGGCACAGAGGTAAAATACACCGACTTAAAGGTAGGCGGCTATCCGTATCGTTTAACAATACGCCTGAAGAACCCGGAAATTTTCGCACAAGATCACCCCAACCAATGGTACTGGCACAGCGAAGAGTTAATCGCGACGGCTCATACTTACAATCCCAACCACATCATGATCGAACTAAAGGGTGAGCAATCCTTTCGCGGTGTTAAGAATCAACACTTGAGCTCTACCGACCCTTTTAGTTGGACAACCAGTGTAACCGCTGACGTTATCCTGGTGAGCCTCCGTCTAAAAAGCGGCAAAATCTCACACATCGATTCAGACTTTCAAAACCTTATAGCTGAGAACAGCCAATCTGGATCAAATGTCGGTTCCGAATGGCGGCACTTCTTTGATGGCACTGTCTCAATGAACCGGTTCGAAATTCATTCCCGCTTGCGGTCTGAGGAAAGCCTGTTTGCCCAAGACATTGCAATCATTGCCCAGGGAGTGAAAACCGAAGATACACCTGCATCTGGTTTTGAAAATCAAATGGACGCATTCGTTATTGACGCAACACTCACTGATCTCACCGAAGTCCCTTTACACGAAGGGCGCATAGGAGTTGCTCCAGACCTCCACAATGATGAACTTAAAACAGCCATCGTTCACAACATACAGGCTGTGTGGCTGCCTGTGAGCATCTCCGGACAAGGCGCAATAACCTATAGCGATAATGGTCCAGAAGATGGTGAAATTGACTTATCCATCGTCGGCTACGAAGACCTTCTGCGGGCACTCCAACGAGAGAATGAAATTGATCGGACTACCGCCGCACTATCCGGCGCAGTGCTCGGTGCTCTTTCGGTATTAACTGGAGGGGGAGACGATGAGATTCAATTGCCGTTGCGATTTGACCGTGGCCAAGTTTTCCTTGGATTTATCCCGCTTTCCGAATAATCAAAGCTAAATGTCAATCGCCATCGCTCTTATGTCGGCCAAAGTCAGGATCTGGTGTTTCCTGTCCAGCGTCAATAATCTGACGACGGATTTCTCTGGTTCGCTCGAATAAATCAAAAAGTGCTTTCCCGTCACCCCATCGGATAGCCCGCTGCAGAGCGCTAAGGTCCTCAGTAAATCGCCCGAGAATTTCAAGCACAGCGTCCTTGTTGTTGAGAAACACATCCCGCCACATAACGGGATCTGATGCCGCTATCCTGGTAAAATCACGGAAGCCACCCGCAGAATATTTTATAACTTCCGATTGCGTCACTGTTTCCAAATCCGCTGCTGTGCCAACAATATTATAGGCAATCAAATGCGGAATATGACTTGTGATGGCTAATGTAAGGTCATGATGTTCTGCATCCATGACCTCGACATTTGACCCAAGCGCTGTCCAAAACGCTGTAAGTTTTTCTACAGCAGTCGGATCATCTGACTGCGGTGTCAAAATGCACCACCGGTTTTCAAACAGATCCGCAAAACCAGAACGAGGGCCTGACTGCTCAGTTCCAGCAATGGGATGACCCGGTATAAAATGAACACCATCCGGAATATGAGGCGCCACATCGCGAATAATAGATGCTTTAACCGACCCAACATCCGTTACGATAGAACCGTTTTTCAAATGTCCCGATATAGACTGAGTAATTTCTCCGAGGACACCAACAGGAGCACATAAGACAACCAGGTCCGCATCCTTAACCGCCTCTGCTGCACAAGCGTGCACCGAATCCACCAGACCAAGTTCTTCAACAATCGCCCGTGTATCTGCACTACGCGCATGTCCCGCGATGTGACCAGCAAGCTTATGCTTGCGGACACCAAGACTAATCGATGATCCCATAAGACCCAACCCGATTAGCGCAATGCGTTCAAACATCGGCTGTTGTAATGAAGGCTTCTCTCGCGCCACGCTTATTCCCCAGACTTCATAAAATTGGTAAGTGTTTCAACTACACGCCGATTATCATCTTCCAGCCCTACAGTGATACGTAACGCATGCTCCAGCCCTTCTGCAGCATTAGCTCGCACTATAAGTCCGCTTTTCTGTAAAGCAGAATCGGCAGCGCTGGCAGAGTGTTGAGGCTCAACAGGAAAATGCACGAGAACAAAATTGGCCGCGCTAGGTGTGACCTTCAAACCCAAAGCTGAAATCTCTACTGTCAACCATTCGCGCCATCGATCCGTATGGCTCGCCACTTTCTCCGTAAAAGAAATATCATCAAGTGCAGCAATACCTGCTTCCTGAGCTGGGACATTAACATTAAAAGGTCCGCGCACTCGGTTTAAAACATCCGCGATTTCAGTTGGGCAGTAAGCCCAACCAAGGCGCAAAGCAGCAAGGCCGTAAATCTTAGAAAACGTTCGTGTCACGACAACATTATCATATGTGTTGGCCAAGCCAAATCCTGGGTCATAATCTGATGCACTCACATATTCAGCATAGGCACCATCAATAACAAGAAGGATATCCTCTGCGAGACCCGTATGAAGGTCTTCAAGATCGTGCAGGGGAATATATGTGCCGGTGGGATTATTAGGATTGGCTAAAAACACTAACCGTGTCCGCTCAGTTACTGCGTCTAGCAGTGACTTCACATCCGTTGTGTAATGACAGTCATCGGCAGCAATAGGCACAGCGCTATTTTGCTGCGCAATCAATTTGTACATAGAAAACGAATGGGCCGAAAAAAGCACCTCGTCTCCCTCAGCTAAATAGCTCTGACCCAACAAAGATAAAATTTCATCCGATCCCGCGCCGACAACAATTCTGGATGAGTCCAAACTATGATGCCTTCCAATAGCCTCTCGCAAGGCTGTTGCATCGCCGTCTGGGTAGCGCTCCAAAACACTCGCAGCCGAACGATAGGCTTCCTGCGCTTTTGGGCTCGCACCAAAGGGGGATTCGTTCGACGAAAGCTTAACCACCGCAGTATTAACCGAGCCGCTCGCTTTTGCCTTTCCGGCAGTGTATCTTTTCATGACCCTAATTCCGGGCCGCGGCGTCAGTTTCGCCGGAGGCGTCATCGGATCGCCCTTTCTAATATTAGACGGGAAAGATCCCGCGTTAC
>JAJFIN010000163.1 GCA_021774955.1 Alphaproteobacteria bacterium
GAGGGGCGCATTAGCGCCGTCTCGAACCATGGGCCGCACACGCTGCGCCAATCCGGATCGACCGGCCACCAAAACTTGTGCGCAAACGACTTCTTGAGGCCCTTAGCCGTTCAACATCTCAGCCAAGGTCGACCCCAAAGCCGACGGCGACGCAGCGACCTTAATATCTGCCGAATTCATCGCATCGATCTTGGCTTCAGCTGTGCCTTGACCGCCAGAAATGATCGCACCCGCGTGCCCCATCCGGCGCCCCGGAGGCGCGGTAACGCCAGCGATAAACCCAACCATCGGTTTTTTTGATTTTCGATGGGTCTATAAATAATAGTCAGGTGTTTTCGTCTTGGCGCGCAGCGTTTCTGTACTGGCTTGGCGTTACCCCGAAAACTTTTTTGAATTCTAAATTAAAGGCCGTTTTCGAACTAAATCCGGAATCATACATAATTGACTTTATTGGCTCCGCACTAGCTGTACGTAATCTAGAAGCAGCAGCTTTCACGCGTTCTGAATTTATGAATGCTGAAAAATTCATGCCGAACATTGAATTGATGGTTTGGGAGAGATCGCGAGGCCTGACGCTCAGCTCTTGGGCAAGCTCATCCAACGAAAGATCCGCTCGAAGATGCGGTTGCTCACAGTCAATCATATCACGCAGTTTTGTTGCCAATTCTTGAATACCTTCTTTGTGAAGGGAGGACAGCGCATATTTTGGCGTGTGGGAAACTGGGTTGAGGATTTCCGGCCATTGCAATGAGACGAAAAGAATCAAACACGCGATGATAAGGATTGCGCCCAATAGAATAAGATACCACTCGCTTTCTCGGAAGCTTGAGTAAATCGCGGCATCAGCTGCTACGAAAAATCGCAATCCCAACACAACCGCAAACAACCCGATCAATCCTCCACTGAATCGAATAAACGGTAAAGTGTGTTCTCCGCGCTTGAGCAGCCAACCACTGGCTGTCAGGTAGGCGATCAGAACCGCTGCGATATAGATGTCTAGAAAATCAATCACGCTAAAGCGGATGGTGACACCCAGAAGTGCTGGCACCACGTGAAAGGCATCGCGTTTTTTTAGAGGCTGCGGTTCAGGCTGTGCGTAGTACACATACAAAAAGAGAGCTGGTCCGACCAACAGTTCAAGTGCGATATTAAGTGTGTTGACGAAATCCAGGCCTGACAGCTGTGCTGCTAGAAAATTTCCAGCCAACATAAATGAAATAAGCCCCGTTAAGGCAGCAAGAAAATATAACGCACCTACTCCTTTGTGGGCGCTTACGAAGGCATAAAGAGTAAATAACGCCAGTTGTGCGACAACTGCAGCCTCCAGCGCCGCGCTTACCATGTAAGTCTCCCAGCATTTTATTTCGGCAATATCAAATTTTACCAAGTATTCAAAAAAAAAGGTCTGGAATCTCGATGCCGGCGTCCAGAATCACGTTCTGGGTCCAGAAACTAAGGGTTTTCTAGGCACAAATATGTGAGATGTGAGGCCTCTCGAACTACAGGTAGTTGAAGGTCCCAATTGATGCCAATCTCCCAGTTGTTTTCAAAAATCACCATATGCATTGGTGTCGTTTCAGTAGCGTCTTGCGCATCGAATCCAGCACCTTCTGATCACTGCGCGCTTGAGATTGCCAATGTCGATGTCGTTGACGTAATCGCTGCAACTATAATCCAGGATCAGACTGTTCGGATAGGAAATGGTACTATCCTGTCAATTACACCTTCCCCCACCGGCACAAGCAGCACATGTAGCAAGACTGTCGATGGTGCGGGTCAGTTCCTTGCACCGGGTCTGAATGACACCCATGTTCATCTGGAAACTGAAGCATTTTCACAAGCATTCGGTTTAGCATCGAGGCCAATCGACTATCAAGCAGCGATGGCGATTTATCTTGCTCATGGTGTGACTGGGGTTCGGGTTTTATCGGGTGGGCCGGATATTTTGGCCTTTCGTAACGCGCACAGGAATACCGCGACCCCTCTACTTCAAATTTCGAGCCCCATGCTTTCAGGCACCCCTCCGGTTATGCCCGAACCGCTCACGGCGATAATCCACGATGCACCCTCTGCGCGGGAGACAGTAAAAGAATATCTGGATCAAGGATATGATTTCATCAAAATTCGGAGCAACCTGACAGAGGAAACATTTGCAGCCGTACTAGACGAGGTGCGTGCGCATGGGTCTTACGTGGACGGTCATTTGACGCGTGCCGTTGGTCCTGGTGATGCGTTGAAGTCCACGCAAAAGGGTTTTGCCCATCTTGACGAATTTGCTGGGGCGCTCAGCGAGCCAAACGGTGTAAAGCTAATGACCGATGAAATTGCCGGTTGCGATTGCTTTATAACGTCGGGGCTGGGTGTCACCAAAAACATCGTTGACCAATTACATGATTATGACGCCATGATCGCCCGTGATGAGATTGCTTACCTTCATCCGGTTATCATCGATGCGTTTTGGCGAAAACCGAACAACCCCTATTTTACTTCGGAAGCGCCAGTTGAATTTTTTCAAGGTTTGCACCAGCAAAGCGTCACACTATTCACCTCACTTATTCAAGCCGGAGTACCCGTTGTCGCGGGAACCGACGCGATGAACCCGATGATCATCCCAGGCTCAAGCCTCCACGATGAATTGACGGTCATGATCGAAGCTGGGTTAAAACCTTACGAAGCACTCCGAACAGCGACACTCTCCGTATCGGAACAAGTTCCCGGGTTCGAAGAAGTTGGCGTGCTTCAGGTAGGGCGTCGAGCGAACGCTGTATTAGTGCCGCGTAATCCGCTGGATGAACTTGGCGTGCTGCGTCGTCCTGATGCCATTATTATCAATGGAATTTATCTCGACAGGGACACCCTTGATGCCTCCCTTAAAGCATCCAAGGAGCGTAACACTGCTACGCAGCGATCACAGTGAACCTTCTATGTTGCATAACCGTCCTCATAGCAATGGCGCTCACACCCGCGTTTGCGAGGGACGCCAGACCGGGGGAAATTATTCTCGAGCAATGCGGTGACAAACTAAAGCGCGTAAAGGCGACAGGGTTTGCCAATATCGAACTATCCGTAGATATGACGCCGCACAATGTTGTGCGCATCGCGTCGCTCACTAAACAATTCACCGCCACGGCAATATTGACCCTCATGGAAGACGGACGATTGTCTCTTGATGATCTGCTTTCCCAATACATTGAGGATACACCCCCTTACTGGCGCGCAATTACCATCCGGCAGCTACTGTCGCATACGTCAGGTTTAACCGCCGACATGACACCGGTCTTTCGGCGCCTGCATGATGAATTTACTCCGGAGGAGCTTGTGCGATTGTTTGAAACGCTACCTTTGGCATCGTCGCCCGGCAGCAAGTGGCGCTATAGCAATTTGAATTATTGGATATTGGGACTTATCATCAAAGCTGCCTCTGGCAAACCATTTTCGGTCTATGTCAATGAACGAGTTTTACAACCCGCAAGGCTTGGTGAAACACGTTATGGCGACCAACGCGATATCATTCTCGGAAGGAGCGCAGGATATGAGATCGACAGCGAAGGCAACAATATGAACGCCCGTCTGTTCTCAACATCTATTGGTTACGCTGCCGGTGGATTCGTCTCCACACCTCTTGAGATCGTTCGATGGTATGAGGCGCTGAGCAACGGTGAAATCTTAGCCGTCGAAACGATCAATTTGGCCTTGACGCCTGTCAAAACGAACGACGGTATATCGACCGACTACGGATTAGGCTGGTACATCACCAGGGCTGACCAATCCGCGGTTGCTCATCACGGCGGCTCTACAATAGGCTTTACGTCCTATATCTATTGGACGCCTGAACCATTCGCGTTCGTGGGCATTTTTCGAAACTGGAGCGACGCCGAAGGGGAGCCGACCGGTCTCGCTTATGATGCTTTTGTAGGGATGAAATGTATGTAAGTGGATGTTCGCTGTAACCATCTAACATCCACTTTCACCGAACAGATGCCATTCTAATTCTGGTTACTTTTAAAAGAAAAAAAGGGGTCAGCTTAGGCTCAATATGCAAGTGCAACATTTTGGAGACGGCGGGAATTTCGTGAATCACTGGAGTCAGACTCACTGCTGTCCCAGTTATTTCTGACATTACAGCAAGGCCAGTTGCAGTTGGACCGCGATTTCCTATCGGCTAAGAACACACCAACGGTGTCATCCCGGAAAGGTGAGAGAGTGCGAGCCTTATCCGG
>JAJFIN010000164.1 GCA_021774955.1 Alphaproteobacteria bacterium
AGCATGCCATATTCAGCCGTCACCCAGCCCTGTCCGCTATTGCGCAGAAACGGGGGAACCCGCTCCTCAACGCTTGCCGTGCATAAGACATGGGTATCGCCAAAGCGGATAAAGCACGAGCCTTCCGCATGTTTGGCAAAGCCGGGTTCGAGATTTACATCGCGCAACATATCAAAAGCGCGGCCCGACGGGCGAACGGTCGATGTCATTCAATCTATTCCTTCATGTGATTGGCTGGCAGAAAAGTGTCCTCGCCACGGATCGCAGAAGGTTTGAGGGTCCAGACTCACAATTAAAGAGATCATGGCGCCGACGGTTTTTACCTGTGACCAGGCGAGAGGGAGGCGAATAGTGGGGCTATTTAACGACCGAACAACGCCGTCACAAGTGAAAAACGTCGTGTCCGTTAGGATGGCGCTGGGCATGCGCTGCGATACGTCGAAGAAGTTCACCGGGGAAGGACCCCGCTTTCACTCCTTCTCCTACCGCCTCATCATGCCCAACGCCACCATGAGCCACTTTAATTGTGAGTCTGGACCCTGTCCGCTTGCTTGCATTGACGCAATCATCGTGCCTTCTTAGATTCAAACAAATGACGGCTTAGTGAGTCCACCGGCTTTATGACCAAGAACCCTGAACACCAAAGTTTACTCGAAAAAATGAACGATCGGTCGCGCCTGATCTTTCAACAAATCGTTGAGACTTATTTGGATACCGGTGAGCCGGTAGGCTCCCGCACGCTCAGCCAATTATCACCCCTGTCATTGTCACCGGCCTCGATCCGCAATGTCATGGCGGATCTGGAGAGCCTCGGCTTGCTGCTGGCACCCCATGCCAGTGCCGGGCGCTTGCCATCAGACATTGGCTTACGGCTTTTTGTCGACGGATTGTTGGAGGTTGGTGACCTGGCCGAGAGCGAGCGCCGGTCGATTCAGCAGCAATTAGCCGGAACCGGCCGCAGTGTCGAAGATGCCTTGACCGAGGCGATCAGTACGCTTTCTGGCCTGTCCCAATGCGCCGGTCTTGTCGTCACGCCAAAGCAAGAAGGTCGGCTCAAACATATTGAGTTTGTTGCCACCAGCCCCAGCCAAGCATTGGTCATTCTGGTGTGGGACGATGGCCTCGTTGAAAACCGAGTGGTCACTCTGCCACCCGGCTTTACCCCCTCGACGTTGATCGAGGCGGGTAATTATCTGAGCGCCAAGCTTGGCGGGCGAACCTTTAACGATGCGCGCGGGGTCATTGCCAAAGAAATTGAAACCAAACGGGCAGAGCTCGATAACCTCACAGCCCAGGTCGTCGATGCCGGTATTGCCACTTGGAGCGGCGAGCCGCGCGACCGCTCGTTGATTATTCGTGGCCAAGCAAATCTGTTGGAAGACCTCCAAGCGGTCGATGATCTTGAGCGTGTGCGTCATCTTTTTGAGGACCTGGAACGCAAAGAAGGGCTGATCCATCTTTTGGATGTGGCTGAAACCGGCGAAGGGGTTCGTATTTTTATTGGCTCTGAAACCCAATTATTTAGTTTATCGGGTTCATCCGTCATTGTTTCTCCCTATATGAATGCTGAGCAGAAAGTTGTTGGTGTCATCGGTGTCATCGGTCCGACCCGGCTGAATTATGCGCGCATTATTCCGATGGTTGATTTCACCGCCAAGACGGTTGGAAAACTGTTGGGCTAAACGCCGATTTCGGGTAAGAAGCGGCCGACAGCGACCCGCTTGATCAAGTGTCATGGTCGGAGCGGCAGATACAGTAAGGATAAGGTGAAAAGTAGCATGAGTGGAACAGATCGCTCGGACGAAGACGGTTACGAAGAAGGACTGTCAAACGAGCCTGGATCAGGCGAAGAAAGTTCTCCCATCGAGAACCTATTCGATGACCCGGAAGCTGAAAATGAGGAAGCGGACGAGCAATTAGAACCGCGGGTGGTAGCCAAGACCTATCAAGAGATTGTTGAGGAAAACTCAAACCTCAAAAACCGCCTCCTAAAAGCGCTGGCCGAAACCGAGAATGTGCGCAAGCGCTCTGCCCGTGAAAAAGACGATGCGTCTAAATACGCCATTTCGAACTTTGCTCGGGACCTTTTGGAAGTATCTGACAATTTGCAGCGCGCGCTAGCTTCGGTTACCGATGAAGCCCGTGCTCACGCTGGCGAAACCCTTCTCAACTTGCTTGAGGGTGTGGAGATTACTGAAAAAGTTCTCCACAATGTTCTTGAAAAAAGCCGCGTGACACTTGTCGACCCGGCCGGCGAACGCTTTGACCCCAATTTTCACCAAGCCATCACTGAAATACACCATCCTGAGAAGCCGCATGGCACTGTCTTAGACGTGATGCAGCGCGGCTATGTTATTGGTGATCGCCTGTTACGCCCGGCCATGGTGACCATTGCCAAGGGTGGCCCTCCAGCACCAAAGCCAGCACCAGAAAAACCGGCAGCACCAAAAGCACCGGAAGTAAAGGCTGGTGAGCAAGGTGACGATGACGGGCCGGAGCCTGGCAGCACGATCAACACATCAGCCTAACTAAAGCCAAAGCTCGAGCGATTTTTTGCTTGCTGCGTTGTTTTCAACATCACTCTTGACCTCGCATCCGTCCTCTTTAGGGTCTTCCTCAAAACAAATTGGGAGGATTCATGGATAATCTGAGTGGACAAGTCGCCGTCGTCACCGGTGCGGCTTCGGGTATCGGCCGTGCGCTGGCTGAAGCTTTGGCGAAAAGAGGCGCGTCTCTGGCGCTTTGCGATGTTGATGGGCCCGGCCTCACCGAAACAATGAAGATCGTTGAACGCCATCAAGTGCCGCTCATGACGTCTCATGTCGACGTCAGCGATCGGGGGGCGGTGGAAGCTTTTGCCAAGCAAGTAGAGGATCGTTTCGGGGCCGCAAATTTTGTTTTCAACAATGCCGGGGTGGCCCTGGCAGCCAATGTCGAGGACCAGAGTTACGAAGATTTTGAATGGCTGATGAACATCAATTTCTGGGGCGTGGTTCACGGAACCAATTCGTTTTTGCCTCTGCTAAAAAAGGCCAACCATGGTCATCTGGTGAACGTTTCTTCCGTCTTCGGCTTATTTTCTGTACCCGGACAGTCTGCCTATAACGCTGCCAAGTTCGCGGTGCGTGGTTTTACCGAGGCTTTGCAGCAGGAGCTAGAAGCAGCAGGGTCGAGCGTTGGCGTGTCGGTGGTCTGCCCCGGCGGTATTAAGACCAACATCGCTAAAAACGCACGCGTACGACGCACAGATTTTGCAGGCGACACAGTGGAAGACTTTACCGCCCGCTTTGAAGAGCTAGCCCGCACCACGCCTGCTGATGCCGCAGAGGTCATTTTGAAGGGCGTTGCCCAGAAAAAGCGGCGGATCCTCATTGGCGGCGATGCCCGCATGATGCAATGGATCGTGCGCTTGTTTCCCACCGGATATCCGGCAGTTTTGCGCCGAATGTGGACCGGTAATGCAGCGCCTTCCAAGGCCCAATCGTAACCGTATACACCCTGGAAAGCCTCAAAACGCATGACTTTACAGGTTGGTCCCGTTAGTCTTTTACGACCAATGAATGGGGGTAGATTGTGGGGATAATCGATTGGTTTTTGTTAGCTATTGAGCCCCTGATCATCGCGTCTTGGGAGACCTGGCTCATACTTTCGCTGGGTTTCGTGGTCGCTTATTGGCTGCTACGCGTTTTGTGGAATGCACCTTGGCCTTGGAGACAAATCGAGGGGGTCAAGAAATTTCACGTCCGCGTCGATAAAACCGGCCACAAAGAATTCATCTCAATCCACCGCGATGACCTGCCCCAGGATTTGCGCACCGGCGATGGTGTTGTGGTTTATGCTAAAACCGGGCGCAAAGTGCGCGGCAAAGTCTATCGCCGGCATCAATATGTCGATCCCGGTGTCATCGAAATGACCGAGACCAAAATTGACCGGCTGATTAAAGGCCACCGCGGCGAAACCGAGTTGGACCTTGAGCTTCGCATCGCCCCGCTCAGCGCTTACACACCGGGAGACCTGTGGAACCATCCAGATTTTCCGACCCAGCTTTCTGTTCGACTGACCCTGATCCTCACTGTGATCACGACCGTACTTTCCGTCCTTATTGAGGTCTGGTCTTCTTACTACCTCTAATCTGAACCGGCGAGCCAGGCTGCGCATGTTTCGCCGAGTTCATCTTTGGCCCTGGCCTCATAGGCTGCACAATCATCGTCTGTGAGCAGATCGCGCCAGCGTCCATTGACCCCTTTGTGAACAAATGTTTGGGCGCCGCCATCCCAAAAGGCACCGCCTAAAGGAACGCTCTTGGCCGCATGGGTTTTCATATAGTCAAAACTGCAATGGTCAAGAATGGCGGGCCAATGGTCTTCGTTAATCGGAATGTCTAGGAACGCCGCAATCCGCCTGATTTCGCCGGGCATATCTTTTTTAAGATCGCCGAAATGAACAAACATGACGTTGGGGAGATCGCGGATAGCCCACCAAGTGCGAATATTTTCCCAGAACGGCCAGAACGGAAAACCGTCTTGCTCTAGCCAATCGCGAAAGTATTGGACAATGGAATCGGGCGGCGGACCGATCGGCGGTCCGACGCGACCCGGCGTATCGTTTAACGCCCCATACCAAGCCTCATTGGCATTTAAGTGATGATTGTAAAGGCTCCACACCACATCGCGGCCATCGCGCCCAATATAAAGGTATTTGGCTTGAGGTGAAAAAACCAAAGCATCGACTGGCAAATGAGTTTTTATGAACCGCCTGTGGGTTTGAGCCTCAACGGCTTCGAGTTTCACCTCTTTAGGCGGTACGCGCAGATCCATCCAAGGCGACATTTCGGCAACCTCTTGACCTTCCACCCCGTCAAAGAGAAGTTGCGCAATAATCTGCTGCATCCAGGTGGTGCCAGATTTTGCATAGGTCGAGATGACAATGTCGTCGTCTCGAAAAGCCAAGTCATTCCAAATGGTCGAATCAAAGTGATGACTATGCATTTCTCGGGTTTTCTGCGGTATCGACGAAGTGGAATTTGAAGACATCAAAAGCTCCATACGTTCAGAGATTTACGACCAAAGGGGTTGGCAACATCATTTGCTGTAGGCCATTCAATAACCAACAGGCGTAAATGTGGATACAACCGTTGGTCAGCATGAGCCCTACTCAGCCCTACCATTAAGATTCTGTTAACCATAGCAGAGCAATGCTTATACATTGTTCGTTTCAGTGGCAGAATGTCCATCCCTGAATATTTGGCCGCCAGATCGCACGATACTGTCAAGAGCCAGGGGCCTGGACGGCACCAGCGCGAGAGCGAGCCGTCCAGGCCTCGTTTTGCGCGCAGTGTATCTAACACATCGGGAATCAAACCCATCCAAGCCGAAACTCGGGTTATGCATGTTCTCGAGACAGGTTTTGCTCTGCAAGCGCGTTTAAGTATCGCGCCCAGATCGCCGATTGCTCGGCTCCCAGCTTGTGGAGGGTATTCCACGAATAAAGCCCCGTCTGATGACCATCATCGAACAAAAGGCGCACCGCATAATGCCCAACCGGCTGAATTTCGGTAATGGTAACCTCTTTTTTTCCCGCGACGGTCACTTTTTGACTAGCGCCGTGACCCTGAACCTCGGCTGACGGGCTTTCCACCCGCAAATATTCCGCAGGCAGATCAAAAACATCGCCGTTGTCAAAGGTCACGACAAGTAAGCGCTTGTCATGCTTCACCTTCAGCTCTTCTGGCCAAGGTTGAGATTGTAACGGGCCGCCTGTCGAAACCGTGTTCATGCAGACCGTTCTGCATCGCTCAGGTCGCGCGCTTCCTCGGGCAACATAATCGGGATGCCATCACGTATCGGATAGGCAAGCCCGGCTGCCTTAGAGATCAATTCTTGATTTTCTTTGTTGTAGGACAAAACCGTTTTGGTGACGG
>JAJFIN010000165.1 GCA_021774955.1 Alphaproteobacteria bacterium
TGGGGCATATCTAGGAAAACGCCGGGTTCAATCGTATGAAGCATTTTTGGTTCCAAAACATAGATGCCCGCATTAACCCGAAACTTCTGCACAGGCTTCTCTTCGATCGCCGTAACCTCATGCCCATTGAGGCGAGTGACCCCAAAAGGCACTTGCAAATCATATTCGCGGACAGCAATTGTCGCCGCAGCACCGCTATCCATATGGTATCCCAGCATGCTGGTCATATTAACATCCGTCAGCAGATCGCCATTCATCACAAACATGGGGGCTGTTGGCGGCTCGGGCAGCAGTCCCAAAGGCCCTGCAGTTCCCAGCCTATCACGCTCCTCAATATATTGAATCTCAGCCCCCCAACGGCTGCCGTCGCCAAAATGATCTTTGACCATTTGACCTTTGTAGTTAATCGAAATAAAAAACTGTTGAAATCCATCAGTTACATATTTGCGAAGGATCGATTCCAATATTGGTCGTCCTCCCACTTCCAGCAATGGCTTGGGTACCTGCTCAGTTAACGGACGTAACCGAGTGCCCAACCCGCCTGCGAGAAGAAAAACCCAATTAGGATGCCGATATTCTTCAATAAGCTCGTCTAAAACTTTAACCGAGATCAGTTTGCGATCGGGTGTGACTACTGGCAACACACGAATCCGTAGTCTTCGCATTAGATTGATCAGCTCTTCCCTTGTATCTTCAGCGGTCGCACAATGAGGTTGTGAATTCATAAAGTTCTCAACCCGCGTCTCAAGTCCTTTTCCGGCTAACAAGGCCCGACGCATATCACCGTCGCTCACGATACCCGCAAGCTTATCCTCGCTGTCCACAATGACACAGGTTTGCCACCCCGTGCGATCCATAGCGGTCATTGCCATATGCAGCGTATCGGCTGGTCCAAGAAGAATGTCTGATCCAGTCGTCATAGAGGCGTCATTTCCATTCTATGTTGGTGCGCGACAAGAAAATATTGTCATTTGCGGCGCGCGCGATCCAAAAAGCATGCTGACGGGTACACTATCAGAATCGGCACCGCTAGCACTGATTTTATCAAGAATGCCAATCTTACGGGATCCGGATGCAATTAAAATAATATGACGGCAAGATAAGATTTCATCGGATGTCATTGATAATCGGAGCGTTGGTGGCTTGGGCGAACGTGTCGCGACAACATGATTCGAGTTGTCATATTTGAATTCGTCTGGAAAAAGCGAAGCAATATGCCCGTCTTCACCCATGCCAAGCAGTGATACATCATATGGACGTGATATCTTGCTCAAGCTGGAATTCGCACTCTCTACTGTAAGTTCGAGGTCATCTTCCGAACCTCTCAAACTGATCAATTGTGCCTTTTCTCCCGGGCATTTAGGAGCCATGAGAGTCGAGCGAACCATACCTTCATTGCTATTTGAATCGCCGATATCAACCCAACGTTCATCGCTTGGAATCAACAAAACGCGCTCCCAAGGCAAATCAATCTTACCCAAACATCGATAAATTTCGCGTGGGGAGTTGCCGCCTGAAATGACAAAACTCGCAGTTTTTTCGCCTACCAAAGCTGAATTTAAGTTCGAAACCAGCAAATCTACAATTTCTGGCACTGCATCCTGAAGTGTATCAAATTCAAATTGGGTATAAGGCATTTTCGCAGTTTCTTATTCAAAGGCTGACTATTTCATTGCGGCCATTGGTCATCTGGTATCCGCGCGCGACGTAGTCCATCAATTGCCGCACGTCCCATTGCCAAAACCGCCTCTTCCGAACTTCCGCCAATGTGTGGCGTGACTATAAAGTTAGGGAGTCTCAACAATTCGTCGTCTTCCGGAGGTTCCGGCTCGAAGACGTCAAAAGCAGCCCCGCCAAGTCTACCGGCAATTAGCGCATCCTTCAGTGCTGCTTCGTTAACAAGGCCACCTCGTGCCGCGTTGATCAAAATTGCGTCGTGCTTCATGAGTGCAAGACGCTCCTCCGAAATGAGACCTCGTGTCGAATCATCCAACGGTAAATGCAACGTCACAATGTCAGAGTTTTCTAGCAGATAATCCAAATCTTTTGGAGTAACACCTGAAGTCGCATAAAACTCCGGAAAATCTAGAATGTCGTGTGCATAGATGCAGCAGTCGAATGCAGATAGCAGCTCCACAAGGTCCTTTCCGACATGGCCGCAGCCAATAATTCCAACCGTTCGCCCAGATAATTGCCGCCCTTTTGTCTGTCTCCACGTTCCCGAGAGAACTTCATCACGACATTGGTGCACCTTTCGTAAAAGTGCTATAGCGTTTGCAACAACAAGTTCCGACACGGAACGTTTATTCACACCGCCTGTCCACCCCAGTCGAACTCCATGCTTTCTAAACGCTTGAATCTCAAGCATATCAAATCCAACACCATACTTTGAGATGATTTTCAGCTGGGGTACTTGGCTGAGTACGTCACCAGTGATTTTCTCAAGAGCAGTAATTGCGGCATCATGGCCAGCCAGATAATCAATAAGCTCGTTGCCTGACAATGCGAGACCATCGTTGTTGAACGTCACATTTGAGTATTGCTCAAGAAGTTCGGTGCGCAAAACGGAATGTTTCGAGAATGACCGAGATGTAACTGCTACACGCATTTCAGACATCGCTAGTTAGTAAAAGAGGAAAAATACGTAGAACAAAGATCTCTAAATCTCTTGTCCATAGGCAAAACAACTCTTTCAATGTGACCACTCTTATCTGGAAGAATGATCGTGACACTGTTTTTACCGACATTTTTTTTGTCTTTACTCAGTGCAGTAAAAAAAGCTTCAAGTGGAATTGTCGTTGTAACATATTCACCGGCATTCTTCCTCAATACCGGCCGCATTCGCGACACTATTTCATCGTCAATCCGCCCCATCCCATGTGCCACATGGAGGGCAATGTCCATCCCAATCGTTACTGCAATACCATGAGGAACACCAAATTCTGTCGCTGATTCGATTGCATGTCCGAAGCTATGACCAAAAGTGAATATGTTGCGGGGGCCCTGGTCAAACTCTTCTTTCTCAATATAGCCCTTCTTGATCAACAACGAATTATGGATATATCCATCCATAGTCTTTTCATCTGTGAAGAGATTTTCATAATCTTCGGCTATCCGGTCAAAGGCAGACGGCCCGTCGATCGCATGAACTTTTAGCATTTCACCAACGCCAGAATGCACATCAGCAATGGCAAGTGTTTCCAAAAAAAATGAACATATGTGCACCTCGCGAGGTGGTGTAAACGTTCCCAATATGTTTTTGGTATCACCGCAGTTGATTGAGCTTTTCGAGCCAATACAAGAATCAGCTTGTGCCAGAAGAGTCGTCGGGAAAAACGCCCAATCAATCCCGCGAAGTAATGTCGCAGCGAGAAAACAAGTAATATCCTGAATAATACCACCACCGATCGCCAGCAATCTGTGATCTCTCCGCACACCGGCGTCAATCAGACCTTGAACATAGATCGGCATTTTTTCTAATGATTTATTGCCTTCCAACGCGTCTATCATAAGCACCGATGAAGATTCCAGTAGATCCCTCAATGAAGAGCGGTGTAGTTCGGCAACTATTCGGTCAATCAAGATATGTGTTGTGGTGGAGGGGTTGTCGACAAAATGTGGAGGGATTTTTTTTGTAAAACCAACCGTATAGGAACCAGTATGCGACTGAATTGTCATGTTTTCAGACACGGACAAATCCTCCATCAATCACAATATTCTGACCACTGATGTAAGTATTTTCAGGGCCTACAAGCCAGGCAACAAAAGCCGCAATTTCTTCCGGACGACCCAGCCTTCCAATCGGAATCTGTGCTTCAACATCCGCCACTCCATCAGGACCAAGGATGGTGCGTGTCAACTCAGTGTCAATAAACCCCGGCGAAACACAGTTTACCAAAATTCCATCCTTTGCCACTTCAGCTGCAAGTGCAGATGTCATGCCGTCCACTGCAAATTTACTTGTCGAATAACTTGCGCGGCCAGCTCGGCTGATATGACCCCATATCGAACCAATTGTTACTATACGCCCATATCCTTTGCGCCTCATACCAGCAATAACAGCCTGAGAACATCTGAAAGGTGCCTCCACATTCACTTGTTGAATTAGCTTGAATTCGTCCGGCGTTATGTCTTCGAAACCTGAGACTTTGTTGATCCCCGCATTATTAATCAATATGTCTGGATCAATCTCGATTAGG
>JAJFIN010000166.1 GCA_021774955.1 Alphaproteobacteria bacterium
CATTTCTTGTCGAACATGCTTTGAAAGGGATCGATCGCTTTTCGTCCCCAACCGACAATGGCTTTTGATAGGGGCACTTCCAGAATCTGCTTCGCCTCATCGGCCCAATAGGGATCTGTTGGTGCGCTGAGAAAGTTCGGGCCATCAATCGGACTAAATTTGGTATAGGGAACGACTGAGCAGTCTATCTTATAACCGAGTTGCTTGATGTGTTCGATCGTTTGCGGTCCCATGCCATAGCGTCCGCATTTAAAAATCTGTGGGCGCTGTCCCATTGCCTCGGCAATGCAATCTGTGAGACGCACCATTTTTTCGAGCTCAAGAGCGGGCGGTAGATTGCCATGAAACGAATTGTGATTGGTGATTTCTTCGCGCACGGGTGGATTGACCCAAGGATGCAGGTGAGCGCCCACAATACATTCACCCTGTTCAGACCACGCGCGCAATAGCGCTGATGCATCACGGTCATAGGCAACCGGATAATCGATAAGGTAATGCGGTATCAATCCAAGATCTCGATAGAAGGTCTGAATACGCTCTTGGTCAGCAATTGACCGAACGTCGGTATTTTCGGACGAAAAGGGTTTATCCCAATCAAACTCTTCTTCCGTATCAACGATGACCACGAGTTTGGGCGGCACCCCATCGTCGAACCGACAAACTTGATCTGGTTTGATATCCAGCATAGGCCCTACTAACAAAGTTCAACCGCTCGTTCGCCGCCAACGTTAAATCAGCGTGCCTGTTGTTGGAACAAATTTGGTCGACGCGCAAATACAAGAATGCAAGTGTACATCTCATTAGGATTTGTTTGGTATTCCATAAAACAGAAAATTGTGAGTTTTCCCTAAAACTATCGGCCTTATGAAGATACTTTACCATCATCGCACCGCCGCACAGGATGGCATGTCCGTCCATATTATGGAACTTATCAAAGCGTTCCGGGATTGTGGTCACGAAGTAATCTTGGTGGGCCCTGAGCAAACGACGAGATCAGACTTTGGTAAGGGTGGAGAGTTCACCGATCTTGTGCGCAAATTGCTGCCCAATTGGGTCGGTGAAAGTCTTGAGCTGCTTTATGACCGTATTGTGTTTCGCCGACTAGAACGCGCTTATCTGGAGCACAAACCGGATTTTCTGTATGAGCGCTACAATTTATTTCTAACCGCCGGAAAACGTCTTAAAGAAAAGTATGGTCTGCCTTTTTTTTCAGAGGTCAATTCACCTTTAGCTGCTGAACGCGAACAACATTCGGGTCTGTCTTTAAAAACGCGGGCTAAAAAAATGGAGAGCGGTGTTTGGCGCGCCGCCGATGTAGTGTTGCCTGTCAGCGCACCTTTATCTGAAATGGTGCAGCAAGAGGGCGTGCCAAGCGCGCGTGTTGAAATCATTTCAAACGGTGTTGATTTGGAAAAGTTCCATCCATGTGTCGATGGCAACTCTGTTCGCGCGGTACTTGGATTGTCAGATGAAGTTGTCCTTGGCTTTACCGGTTTCATCAGAAAATGGCATGGATTGGATCGCGTCATTGCGGCAATGCATCAACGCAAGGAACTTCATCAAACCCATTTGATTGTCGTGGGCGAGGGGCCGGTGCGTGAGGAGCTGATCCAACAAGCACAACAATTGGGCATCCCTGACCGGGTACACTTTGTTGGCGTCGTGGCGCGCGATCAGATAGCGCGTTACATCGCAGCTTTCGATATTGCGTTGCAGCCCAGGGTTGTACCCTACGCCTCGCCGCTCAAACTCTTTGAATATATGGCAATGGCGAAGGCAATTGTTGCACCTCGCAGTGCTAACATCCTTGAAATCACCGGTGTTGACGGCGCTTTGCTGTTTGACATGGACTCACCTGACGCAATGACGGATGCAATATTTGATCTTATTACTGATCAAGGACAACGCCTTCAGTTCAGTAAAAATGCTCATAAAAGAATCATTGATGGAAAATTCACCTGGAAATCAAATGCTGAACGGATTGTCGCCCGGGCGCAAACGTTGATAAACTCACAGCAATCATCAATGAGCCAATCACGTGAGTGAAATCCACAAAGACCGCTCTCTAAAATCGCAAGCAGCGGTAAGCGCCTTGTGGGCCGGTGGAGCACGTTGGGGAATGCGTGCGCTTGGCGTTGTTAATATTGGGGTACTTGCGCGCATTCTTTCACCTGACGATTTCGGTCTGGTGGCCATCGCAATGGGGATCGTTGCGGCCTTCGAATTATTCTTGGAATTTGGAAGTGAAGGTTACCTCATTCGCAATCCTGAAAGAAACGATGAGGATTATCACACGGTTTGGACGCTCAATGTTGCTCGCGGCATAATTTTAGGTGTCATTGTGTGTGGTCTGGCATATCCCGTATCGCTCTGGGCTGAAGACCCGCGCCTGTTTTCTATTTTGATGTGGCTTGGGTTTATTTTAAGCCTTTTTGGTTTTCGCAACGTTGAAGTCATCAATTTTCAAAAAAACCTTAGGTTTGACCTAGAGTTTATACTACTCGTCGGTGCGCAAGTGCTGGGTGTTGTAGCGGCGATATTTGTGGCATTTTACTACCGTAACTATTGGGCTCTGATTGTTGGTTACGGTGTAAGACAAATAGCAATGGTAATCATCAGCTATCTGATGATCCCAAAGTTACCACGATTTGGCTTTACCAACATCAGAAAATTATTTTCGTATTCCATCTGGATCATGTTGGGTAACATCATGTTTGGCCTTGCGGTGAAGCTTGATGCCCTTATTCTCAGAAATTATTTGTCTCTAGCCGCCATTGGATTTTATTCAGTTGGTCGAGATCTCTCGAGCATGGTCACAAGTGAGCTTTCTGCGCCTATCGAGCGCGCTCTTTTCCCAGCAATTTCAAAAACCATCGCTGATGGCAATGACGCTGGTTATGTTTTTTGCCAAGGAGCTGCCGCGATCCTTCTTTTTCTTATGCCAGCGGGTTTTGGGCTCGCAACAGTTGCGCCAGAATTTGTCTATCTTACCCTTGGTTCGCAATGGGGAACGGTTGCTAACGTCATTGTCATCTTTGCCTTGGCGGAATCAGTTTTTGTTTTGGGTCCAAATTTGAAAATCGCCATCCTCATCGGAGGTAAAACCCGTTGGATATTCTTTCGCAGTATATACATAGCAAGCCTACGACTAGGGGGTCTTATATTCGGCGCCTATCAAGCTGGACTAATTGGTGCAGCAACAGGTTGCGCTATCGCGACAGTGGCAATCACATTCGTTGATTTTCTTTTAGCCAAAAAGTTGATCGGGGTGGAGGTCAAAACCTTCGTTGGTTCTATCTGGCGTGTCGTTGTTTCAACGCTCGTTATGACTGCGATATGCTATTCATTGTCGAAAAATATTCCAGTTGAACAAACTGTACTGAACTATCTTCTCAAACTGTTTGGGATCGCCCTTGCCGGTGGGTCGATTTACGCCCTGACGCTCACCAGTTTGTGGGTGCTCTGCAAACGGCCCCTTGGACCAGAACACCAAGTGTTCTCTGTGTTGAAATTAAAGCCCCATATTGATCGGGGTGTCGACGCATTGTCATCCGGCGTTTTGGCTCGGTTTGGCAACGATAAATAACTGGCAACCAAGCCGCTTGATTTTCATCGAATACATGAAAAGATCATAAGTCAGAGATATAAGATAAATCGGAAATATCCATTTGAAGTAGATCGATTGGTAGTATCGGACCTTCAATTCTTCAATATCAAACCCATGTTTTTCGTAGTTCTCCGCCATTTTGGGCATATAACAATCTGTGTAATGGGCAATAAATCCACAAGAGTCAGCCCATTGCGGAAATATGCGAGCAATGGCTTTTTTGGTGAACGCGTTAGGCAGTACACGGTTTAAAATTGCAAATGGCGAATACCGACAAGGCATGACGCTAATAAACGAACCCTCTGGCGTGAGTACACGCGATGCTTCTTTGATGAAAGGTTCGGTCACCGGTAAGTGCTCCATGACCGAGCGGGTTACAATTAGATCACAAGATTTATCTCTCAGTGGAAAAGGCTTTGTGGCGTCGAAAACCAACACCCCCGCGGCCTTTTCGTTCAGGCTTATTTCACCAGGATCAATATCTGCAGCAAGAAGATAGGCGTTTTTCGCCGGATCTAGTCGATCAGCAAAAGGTGTTGAGCGTCCACCACCGACATCCATGATCACAGGTCGGTCGATAGCGTTTGCCCTCTCCGCTGTCGCGATTTCATGAGCCTGTAAAAGACTTACGTTGAAATCTGCGGGAAGCTTTCGCTCAACCCACTCTGATAGCGAAATGTTCACGCGTATAAATCCATCGACAATGCGAGCGAAAGGAGATTTGGTCATACCAGAAACTATTCCTGTTCTTCTTTTTGTTCGTAGTCTTTCAACGCAAGGAAAGTCTTGTCACGTGCGTCTTCGCCATAAGCTTGCTCTTTATTGTCCTGGATGATGGCCCAAAATACGATGCGCAAAAAGACAATTAGACAGATCATAAAAAATAGAGTTGAGACCATCTAATTCACCGCACGAATTGGTTGGGGCGCACCGGGGCGTCGCCGAAGGTGCCAAGCCGAAAACTCCGATACTGTGCTCGTTGAATGTAAGCAATATGAATAAAGCCCACTTAATAGTCCGAGTAACGCATAGTAGAGTTCAAAGAAGCCATGGGTGATGGTCAATCCGCCAACAAAATATCCGATGAAACTATAACTGAGGGCCTGGGCAAGTGTTCCGGTCCACGGTTCCGTCTCACCTCGCTTTGCCATTCCCTTTATCTTTGAGATCATTGTGAACGCGAAGGTACCCAGTAGAACGTATAAGAACAGTCCAACAAATCCGTGTTCCGCCATCATTTGGAAGTAATTGCTGTGCGCTTCAAGTTTTCTGATCCTGCCATCGTCATCACGCCAACGATTACCCCAATACGCGCCAAAACCATCACCAAAAATGGGGCTCGCTTTAGCAACACCAAACCCATATTCCCATGACTTAAACCTTTGTTGGGCGGTTTTCTCCTCCGAGGCCTCGGAGATTGTCGACATGCGGTCAATCCATGTCGACAAGCGGTCTGAATTCATGATTGCCCCGGCCGTCGAGGCGATTATCGCAAAGATAATTAAGTTTCGCACCTTGTGCTTGGTCGTCAACCAAGCGTAGCCCAACATGGCACCAAAGCCAATAAAGCCACCGCGTGAGCCTGTAGCAATCAGTCCAGAAACTGTCGCCATTGCGCCAAACCAATTGGCACTGCGAACCCATTTTTGGGATGATTGTGTGGCAAGATAAACCATCAACGGAAAGCCCATAATGCAGATACGAGCGAACGGGTTTTCAGTATCGAAAGGTGATCCAGCTGGCCCGCGCATCGTGCTGGCGCCACCTGAAAGGGCCCCAGCGATGCCGCCGTAAACAGTGTGAACACCAATGCTGATAACGAGAACCCACACAAGGCCGTGAATTTTTGTCTTGGTATTGATAATAGAAGACGTGGCGATGACGATAATCACGACCTTCATGAAGTCATCCCAGCGCTTCCAAGCAGTTTCTTGATAGACCGCTAGGAAGGTGGTCATTGTGATAAATCCAAAAAAGACGATGAGCGTTATCAAAACTCGGTTTAAGCGAATGGGGTTTTTTGCATATTGGACGATCCAACTGAGCAAGCAGAGATAGGTAACAATCGTCAGCCAGCTAATTGGCGGTGTCACAAAAGCAAGAGAAAATGGAACCGCGAAGGTCATCCAATAATAGGTGTAGATGCCCACAAACGGGACCCAAAACGAAAGAATGGGGAGGATGGCGACTACAGCAGTGAGAAACAAATATCGCATAATTAGCTAGCGTTGGCCCCCGCCATCCCTTTAGGTCATACAGCATTTGCCAAAAAGGAGCATTGATTCAGTGATGTCTACCCGATTTAGCAGCGTAACATTAGGGTATCGTTACTATTGTGACACGTCCAAAGCAATCCGGGTTCAATCTCATTACAGGGTCGCAATGAGATCAAAACCCGTCTGACCCTCAGATAGGATTATGGCATATACGTGTTTGGGGCAAATCAGGCTATGGTCATGCGATTTTAACCCAAAATCCCTAGCTTCAACCCGTTCAGGGGACCTAAGAAAGAGCGCATAATGTTTATCGACGGCCGAACCATAGAATCGAAATCACAACTCGATTTCGATTTATGCATTCTCGGCGGCGGTCCTGCCGGCATAACGCTCGCTCACAAGCTTCGAAACTCAGGATTTCGGATTGCGATTATCGAGAGTGGAGACCGCTATTTTGATGAGGTAAACCAAGATCTGTATGCCGGTCAGAACATGGACTCAAAATATCAAGATCCCTCAACAAGCCGCATACGCGCGCTTGGCGGATCGACAAATCATTGGGAGGGTACCTGCAACGAACTCGACCCAATCGATTTTGAAAAACGGTCTTGGGTAGACGATAGTGGTTGGCCTTTCAAAAAAAATCAATTCAGTTCCTACTACACGAGCGCTCGAAATTATTGTGAGCTTCCCCAACAAAATTACACACCGACCGACTTGTCAGAGGTGTTTCGACACCCGCTTCTTCCCGCAGATGAGTTGGTGGATTCATCTGTATCGCTAATCAGTCCGCCAACGAATTTTGGGGACCGTTGGACGGAAGAGTTTGAAGAAAGTGAAAGCGTTACCGTCTTTCTCTTCTCGAATGCCGTAGAGTTACTGTCCCACGGACAGGAAAAGGAAATTCGTTCTGCCAAAATTCAAGTATTGGATGGCGATGATTTCCAGGTAAACGCAAGGTTTTTTGTTGTGGCGCTTGGTGGCTTGGAAAATGCCCGTATGCTACTCCATTGGAACAGCCAGCATGACAATCAGCTTGGTAATCAGGGTGACAATGTCGGTCGGTATTTCATGGATCATCCGACCGTCGAAGCAGCGTTCCTAGCGCCCACCAGTGCGTTATCAAAATTTGAATTCTATCATCCCAACGCCAATGATGATGTTCAATATTTTGGTTATTTGGAACTCACGGAAAAAGCGCTGCGTGATTTCGAAACGACCAATATGAAATTCCCCTTTATCGCGGCTGATAATTACTATCTTTCACCTGCGCTTATGTCCGCCCATACACTTGCAGACTCCATTAAATCTGGGCATGTACCAACCCACTTCTTTAGTCATGTGCGCAATGTCTTCGCTGATTTCGATATGATACTCGAAGCATCCTCGCGTGCCGCCTTTGACAAACAATTGTTCGACCACGCAGACGAGTTTGGTGGTTATGTTTTTGACTCGATGATTGAGCAAACGCCTAATCGACAGTCGCGCGTTTTGCTTTCGCCGACCGCGAACGATGCGCTCGGTGTACCGAGAATCCTCATTGATTGGCGGCTCAATGAGTCAGACAAAGACCGTGTGTGGAAATCAGTTGAACTTGTTGGCCAATATTTTGGGGCGCAATCTTTAGGTCGCCTCAACGTCCGCAAAAACCAACCCGCCCATGTGTGGGATTTGCAGATGGGTTTCGGGAGCCATCATATGGGGACCACTCGAATGGCTGACGATCCGTCAAAGGGAGTTGTGGACGCCAACTTGAAGGTCTTCGGAGCTGAAAATCTTTTTGTTGCGGGCAGCTCAGTGTTTCCCACTGGCGGTCATGTCCCGCCAACATTGACCATTGTTGCGCTTTCATTGCGGCTCGCTGACCATTTGGAAACTCGATTGGAACGGACATGAGTACGAGACGTCAACTGCTATTCGGATTTTTGTCATTACCGATCATGTCATATGCGCGCCCAGTTTGGGCGTCTCCTTCAACTAAAATACCAGCATGGTTTGAGCATGTTGCTCCAACAGCCAATGACTTGAGGATCGCGTTCGGAAGAAGGCAATCTTACAACCGACACGCCAATAGGTTTCAATCATCCTTCGATGAATTAGCCGCTCGTATAGCAAGCGTGTCGGAACCGCACGTTTTACCGCAAGACATGAGCAAACAAGAACTGCAAAGCGCGCTCCACAACGTAATACGTAGTGAATTCAGAGTTGGCGCGACAGTATTTCGCGACAACTGGCTCATCTCGGAGACCGAAGACTTGGTCATCGATATATGCTTGAATTTGGCCCAGCCCAAGCAGGGTCGTCTGATGACCTTCTTTGATCGAAAAACATAAATGCGAGCCTCAACGTGATTGGTTCCTAGCTCATGCGCATTCGAGTTTTAGCTGGTTATCTGAACCGCGATACCGGCGCGAACGTTTACAATCGAAATCTAATAATCGCTCTGCGTGACCGCGGATACGAAGTGAGTGTTGTATGTTTTGCTCAGCGCCTGGACATTGTGCAGGGTGTAAAAACATATAAAATAGTCCGCCCCAAAAGTTTAGGCGCTTTTTTATGGCGCTTGAATCCACTCCGAGATTTTATATCTGTTTCCAAACAAATCGATCGGATGGATCTGCCAGAATGTGATTTGGTAATCGGTGCAGAGCATCTGATGCTAAAAGCACATCACAAGCTGTTTCCCGAAACGGATTGGGTATACCTCCCGCACAGTTTGACCATGCCGCTTGAGGTTGAATATCGTGCGGTTGGAAGAACATCCAAGCTGATCGATCGTCTTGTTTATAAACATATCCAGTCGTGGGCCCTCAAATCAGCGCACTCAATTATGCGTTTCTCGCGCTTTGGTGTGCGGGCGTTAAAAGAGATCTATCCGGAAGCTCGAACAGCCAAATTTATCACAAACCCTACCGGCGTGCGGCTTGATATGAAGCCGGACAGCAATATAAGACAGCGCGACAACAACGAACTGCATTTTCTGGTCGTTGGCGGGTTGAGCGTTAGAAAAAATGTCAAATTGGCCCTCGAGGCTCTGGCAAAGCTGCCCCACAACAAAAAATGGAATTTGTGGGTGATAGGAAGCGGTTCGGAAGAAGTGCATCTCAGAGATTTAGCTCAAACGTATGGCATATCCGATAAGGTAAAATTTCTAGGCCATACCGAAAACATTGATCAGTACTACACCAACGCGGACATTCTTTTATTTCCGTCGCTTGCAGAGAATTTTGCGTTGGTTCCTCTGGAGGCGATGACACGCGGTCTGCCCGTGTTGGCACTAAGCGGTCATGCATCACCACATTGTGCAAGTATCGAAGAGTTAATCGAGCATGGGGTCGATGGATTGTTGGCAAATTCGTCGGAAGAGTTTTCCGACATTGTTGGACAAATAGTAGAGGGAGAAATCGATTTAGAGAGACTTGGCGGTGGCGCCCGCGACCGAATACTTGAATATTTTACCTTTGATCTGCACATAGATCGGTTTGAAGCGATCATCTCTGAAATTAGGCAATCTAAATCGGATAAATCCCTCACGCCGAGAGTGACGACATCACCGCAACCGAATTTAGCTGCACTGCAACAAGAAGTTGGACAACGCGGTGAATTCAGAGTGTCAGTCGTTGTCCCGACCTATAACCGCGCCGAATTTTTACCAGAAACGCTAGATAGCATTTTCAATCAGTCTGAACCGCCCCTTGAGGTCATCGTCGTCGATGACGGTTCTACAGATAACACAGAGGAAATCATCTCCCGCGATTATCCCAATGTGCGCTACGAGAAAATGAATAACGCTGGCGCCAGTTTGGCGCGGCGACGGGGCGAAGACTTATGTCAAGGTGATTGGGTTGCTTATTGTGACAGTGATGATGTTTGGCGCGTGAACCATCTTAAAACAATCCGTGCCATCACTGAGAAGTTTCCGGTTTCGAAATTCGTTTGTACCAATCATTGCAATTTTTACGATGATCCAGAAATTGTAACCTACAATCATTTTGAGGCAGCACCAGCTGGTTGGTGGGACACCGAAATTGAACAAGAAGAAGGTGCGTTTCGATTGTTGCGGAAAGAAGCCATTTTGGGTTTTCTTAAGTTTAATCCTGCTTGGACGACGGTCTCAGCCGTTCACAAATCTGTTCTGCCTCTGGTCGGGCATTCAAGTGAAGCCATTTCGCGATCTCCGAGCGAAGACGGAGATTTCACGCGTCGTATTGTGCTAAATGCACGGGTTGCTTGCACGAGCGAGATAACCGTTTGTCTGAGAAAGCACGAGGGAAATGATTCCGCCATTCAGATCAACAATGATCTCGGAAAAGCGTTTGTTCTACTTCAAGGGCTTGCGGATAATCCTGAACTATTTGGCCCCTTCCGTGACAGCATTATTGAGCAAGTGAAAGTGAGTTACACGGACGCTTTTCTCAGAGCGATATGGGAGCGAAATTACTTGAAATTGGGACATATTTACCGGTTTTCGAACGGTTCGATGCTTACAGGTCTTGAACTAAGACATCACCTGGCTGGCAAAGTTTGCGCAATTTTAAACCAGATATCGAAGTCTAGGATTGATCCTAAATTGAGACATTTACTTTACGAAACACAATGGATCATGCCCAAAAACCAAATTGAGACGCATTAACAAGGACAAATCTAGCCAATCAAACTTGTTTTGTGGCACAATAAGAAAAAAGCCGTTGGCCATAGTGTGGGCAAGCGAAATAAAGGGAGAAAAGCCATGACCGATCAAGCGATCAATTTTAGCCATCAATCCTTGGCCGAAGCAACCGAACAAGCTTACGCGATGCCGCTTGATAAGATCGATGTGGGGCATCCGGAACTTTTTAGAACCAACACTCATTGGCCTTATTTCGAGCGTCTTCGCCGCGAAGATCCCGTGCACTATTGTGCGGATGGGTATAACGGTGCCTATTGGTCCGTGACCAAGTACAAAGACATCATGCATGTAGACACCAATCATGGCATCTATTCATCAGAATCGAGCCTGGGTGGCATCTCAATTCGCGATGGCCGCGAAGACTTTCGTCTGCCCATGTTCATAGCCATGGATCAACCAAAGCATGATGAGCAGCGCAAAGTTGTCAATCCAATTGTATCGCCAGACAATCTTTCAAAATTGGAAGGAACCATCCGTACACGCGTTTGCACGATATTGGATTCGTTACCCATCAACGAAGAGTTTGACTGGGTTGACCGTGTGTCTATCGAATTGACCACACAAATGTTGGCAACGCTGTTTGACTTCCCCTGGGAAGAGCGCCGTAAGCTTACGCGTTGGTCTGATGTCGCAACGGCTGATGCTGCATCCGGTGTCGTTGAAAGCGAAGAAGCCCGGGAACAGGAATTACGCGAGTGCGGCGATTATTTCACCAATCTATGGAACCAGCGGGTAAATGCGGAGCCTAAGGGTGACTTGATCTCCATGATGGCCCATGCCGATGCGACGAGAAATATGGATGCCAACGAATATCTTGGGAACGTAATTCTGCTGATTGTTGGAGGTAACGACACGACACGTAATTCCATCACTGGTGGCTTGCTCGCCTTGAATGAAAATCCCGATCAATATCAAAAACTGCGAGACAATCCCGCCCTTGTCGCAAGTATGGTACCGGAGATCATCCGCTGGCAAACACCGCTTGCCCATATGCGACGCACAACGCTTGAGGACACGGAGCTTGGTGGTAAACTAATCAAGAAGGGTGAGAAAGTTGTCATGTGGTATGTGTCTGGCAACCGCGATGACGAGGCGATTGAAAATCCCAACAGCTTCATCATCGACCGCGCCAGACCACGCCAGCATTTATCATTCGGTTTTGGCATTCATCGTTGCGTTGGCAATCGTCTCGCTGAGATGCAGCTGCGGATCGTGTGGGAGGAAATCCTGAAGCGTTTCGATAAGATCGAAGTTGTTGGTGAACCCAAGCGCGTCTTTTCGAGCTTTGTCAAAGGCTATGAAACTTTGCCGGTTCGTAT
The DNA here is from genome assembly GCA_021774955.1 of Alphaproteobacteria bacterium. GTDB lineage: Bacteria > Pseudomonadota > Alphaproteobacteria > M2410 > M2410 > JAJFIN01. The sequence goes on from JAJFIN010000166.1 coordinate 11,812, forward strand.
TCCAGGATAATTATTTAGTTTCTTGTCCGAGGAACCAGTCGGCGAGGGTCTCATTCTCATCACGCGGATAAGTGTGCGAGAGGTCTTCAATCGCGCGCAAATGAACATCTGCACCCGCAGCTTCGAGGGCGTGATGAGCACCGTGGGCCATATCGATAGAAAACATCCAATCGAGCGCGCCATGAGTAATGGCGACAGGAAGATCTTTAACGCGGGCTGCATCTGCCGCCTCAATGAGCATTGGATGAAAGCTCGCTGATACTGGCGCGAGGTGGGTATAAGGTGCGCCAGTTTGCAGACCATCGAGATAGGTATAAGTGCCGCCATCGCTCATACCGGTCAGCAATACTTGCGACAGATCGACATTCCAATGTTCGCCGACATAAGTAAGCATGCGCCGGATATTGGTAGCGTCGGGGTCTGGCCCCATTAAAGCCCATGTGGTGTCAATGGAGCTTGGGCTGATGACGATCATACCGCGACTGCGCGCTTCACGTAGCCATGTCCACAGGAAATCTCTGCCATGACCGGAACCGCCATGGAGCGCGATGACCACCGGATAAGACGCCAACGGATCATAAGTTTCAGGGACGTAGAGGGAAAAACCGCCTCTGTCTTTTTTCTCGTTACTAATGTGGAGGATGCCAACCTGCTCAGGGTTTTCCGGCGGCGTTTCAAAGCGTTTGATAAGCTCTTCGTCTTGGCGGGCTGTGTCTTCAAGGAAGAAACGGCTGACCGGCGACAGAACCGTCGATAGCGGATAAAGCGCTTCATTGGCCCGGGTGATAAAGCGTAAAGACCGATAAGCTTTGATGATGCCGTTTGGGTCTTGGGCTGCCTCGCGCAAACCATCAAAGGC
>JAJFIN010000167.1 GCA_021774955.1 Alphaproteobacteria bacterium
TCAAGCCAAAGTTCTGCCCCTTTGGGCAATGCATCGACCAGCGGCCCTCGGCGCAAGCGCTGAAGGCGGGCAGGCCATTTGGTTTTTTGTAATCCATTTTCCAATGCTGCTATGTCTTCCGTCCAATTGAGCATCTGTAACGCTGCAAGGGCGGTGCCGGCATTTTGAATTTGGTGATGGCCAATCAGGGCCGGTAAATCAAAATCAAACAAAGCGCTTTGATCCTGATAGACCAGTCGGCCATGTTCTTCGTAGGCGGACCATTCTTGATTAAAGATAGACAAAGGTGCGCTCACTTTATCAGCAACCTGCTGGAGCACTTCTAAGACATTATCCGGTTGCGGTCCGATGATGCACGGGACACCTGGCTTGATAATACCGGCTTTTTCTCGGGCTATTTGTTCGACCTGATCGCCTAGGAACGATTGATGGTCGAGATCGACAGGCGTGATGATGGTGAGTGCGGGTTTGTCGATAACGTTGGTCGCATCGAACTGGCCGCCCAAGCCGGTCTCTAAAAGAACAACATCAGCAGGATGGCGTGAGAAGGCGAGAAACGCTGCCGCGGTCGTTATCTCAAAATGAGTAATGGGCGCGCCGCCATTTTTTCTTTCACATTCGTCCAGGATCGACGCCAGTTCGTCTTCTTCGATCATTTGGCCGTTTAAAACAATACGTTCATGGAAATGAACCAGGTGCGGGGACGTATAAGCGTGGACCGACTTGCCTTGGGCTTCCAACATCGCTTTTAAAAAGGCGATCACCGAGCCTTTGGCATTGGTGCCAGCCACATGAATGACCGGTGGTAATTTTTGGTGCGGATTGCCAAGATTTTTGAGCAAGCCTTCGATACGTCCTAAGCTCAAATCAATAAGTTTGGGGTGTAGCGTGCTCAACCGCGCAAGAATGGCATTACTGCGCGCTGTTGTGGGTTCCGTCGACAAAGCTTGGTCTCCTTAGTCCATCTGGCTCTTCGTGTTGGACTTGTTTGGAGGTAAAATTTCGGCTGGACCTGTTGATCCCGCATCTAAGCGCGCGGGGAGATTGCCGGCATCAGAAGCTGTGATCCCTGCTTGGCCGTCCTCGCTCGCAGCGTTTTCAACAGGTGCCCCGGTTGAAACGGTCCAAGTATTCTTTTTCACCAGCAGATTGATCACCCGCGCCAAGGTATCGCGCAGATCATGGCGATGAACCACCATGTCGACCATGCCGTGGTCGAGCAAATATTCTGCCCGCTGAAAACCTTCGGGAAGCTTCTCTCTGATGGTTTGTTCAATCACCCGCGGTCCAGCAAAGCCAATGAGAGCGCCCGGCTCGGCAATATGGACGTCGCCCAACATAGCATAGGATGCGGTGACACCGCCGGTGGTTGGATCGGTGAGAACAACCACGTAAGGAAGACCGGCTTCTTTGACCATTTCCACAGCAATCGTCGTGCGCGGCAATTGCATCAGCGAAAGAATGCCTTCTTGCATGCGTGCACCACCAGCGGCAGCAAAGACAACGTAAGGGGCTTTGCGGGCGACGGCTTCTTCGGCACCACGAATGATCGCTTCACCAGCGGCCATGCCAAGCGAGCCCCCCATGAAGGCGAAATTTTGTACTGAGACCACGGTTTCAATACCGCGCAGCGCGCCGACCGCGACCAATACGGCGTCTTTTTGTTCGGTTTTTGTGCGTGCTGTTTTGAGCTTGTCCGTATACTTCTTTTCGTCGCGAAACTTCAACGGATCTTGGGCGACATCGGGCAGCTCAATCTCATCATATTCACCACCATCAAACACCGCCTCAAAGCGCTCTTTCGGCGACAGCCTCATGTGATAATCGCATGACGGGCAGACATTGCGCGCCGCGACCAGATCGCGATGAAACACCATCTCACCGCAGCTTCGGCATTTGTGCCAAAGATTGTCCGGCGTATCTCGCTTGGACAAGATCCCCTTCAATTTGGGGCGGGCAACACGGGTCAACCAATTCATGACAAACTCCCAGACTTTTGAGGCTCAGCGCGCCTCAGCGATACCTTCGGCAATGGACGAGACAAAGGCAAGCACATCCTCGACCAAAGTCATTGATGGCTTGTTACCTGCGCCAAGTCCGCACGCGATTTGGTCAATTATTGCGGTCCCGACCACGGCGGCATCGGCGATTTTTGCGACCTCTGCGGCTTGCGCCGGGGTTTTAATACCAAAGCCAACGGCAATCGGTAAATCCGTTTGCCCTTTCAGTCGAGCCATCGCCGGTTCGAGTTCCGAGGATGTCGCAGAGCGCCCGCCGGTAATGCCTGTGATCGAAATATAATAGACAAAGCCACTGGTATTGGCGAGCACCACGGGCAGGCGTTGTTCATCAGTTGTCGGCGCGACCAGCCGGATGAAATTCAAACCCATACCCATGGCCGGTTTGCACATTTCATCATCTTCCTCAGTCGGCAAGTCAACGATGATGAAACCGTCGACACCGGCGTCTTTGGCGTCTGACAAAAATCGGTCGACACCGTAGGAATAGATGGGATTGTAATAGCCCATTAGAATGATCGGTGTCGCTTCATCCTCCGCCCGGAATTGGCGCACCATTTCAAGCGTGCGTACCATGGTCTGTCCTGACGCCAACGCACGCCCGGCGGCTGCTTGGATCGACGGGCCATCGGCCATCGGATCGGTAAACGGCATGCCAAGCTCGATAAAATCGGCGCGGGCTTTCGGCAGCCCACGGACTAATGACAAAGATGTGTCAAAATCTGGATCACCGGCCATGATGTAAGTAACCAGGCCTGCCCGGTTTTTTTTCTTCAGTGCTTTGAAGCGCCGGTCAATGCGGGTTTCAGTCATCGAGCGTGATCCCCAAAGCGTCAGCCACGGTAAAGACATCCTTGTCGCCACGCCCACACATATTCATGACCAGCAGATGGTCTTGCGGTTTTTCTGGTGCCAGTTTGATGACATGGGCCAAGGCGTGGGCGGGCTCCAAGGCCGGGATGATGCCTTCAAGTTTGCAGCACAATTGAAATGCGTCCAACGCTTCTTGGTCAGTTGCCGATACGTAGGAAACGCGGCCACTTTCATGCAGCCAGGAATGTTCAGGACCGATGCCGGGATAATCGAGACCGGCGGAGATCGAATGGCCATCGATAATTTGACCGTCGTCATCCTGTAACAGATAAGTGCGATTGCCATGCAAAACGCCAGCACGACCGCCGGACAATGAGGCCGCATGATGACCATCGCCTTGATCGATACCGCGGCCGGCGGCTTCTACGCCATACATCTCTACCGCTTCATCATCCAAAAACGGATGAAAAAGCCCCATGGCGTTTGAACCGCCACCGATACAAGCAACCAGTGAATCTGGTAACCGTCCTTCAGCGGTCCTCATTTGCTCGCGTGTCTCGCGGCCAATAATGGATTGAAAGTCTCGAACCATGGTTGGGTAAGGATGCGGACCTGCGACCGTGCCGATAATGTAAAATGTCGAGTCCACATTGGTGACCCAATCGCGCAAAGCTTCATTCATCGCGTCTTTCAGCGTTCCGGTTCCAGACGTTACCGGCCTCACCTCTGCGCCTAACAGACGCATACGGAAGACATTCGGTTTCTGACGCTCAATATCGGCGGAGCCCATGTAAACCACGCAAGGCAATCCAAAGCGTGCGGCAAAAGTGGCCACCGCAACACCGTGTTGACCCGCGCCGGTCTCAGCAATAATCCGCTTCTTGCCCATTCTCCGGGCCAGCAAGATTTGTCCTAGAACATTATTGGCCTTGTGAGAGCCGGTATGATTGAGCTCATCACGTTTAAAATAGACCTTGGCGCCGCCCAAATGCTCGCTCAAACGTTCGGCATGATAAAGCGGGCTTGGGCGACCAACATAATGAGCCCATAGATCATTCATTTCATCTTGGAAGCTCTGGTCTTTTTTTGCCGCTTCATAGGCCGCTTCAAGATCCAGAATGAGTGGCATCAATGTTTCAGCGACAAAACGGCCACCAAAAATACCAAACCGCCCGTCCTCATCAGGACCGGTTCTCAGTGAATTTGGTTTTGCAGGTACGTCTGACATCGTCAACTTTCAAACTGGGCGGCTTTGAGGAATGCCCTAATCAAATCCGGATCTTTCTCACCTGGGGCGCATTCAACCCCGGAGGAAACATCAACAATAGGCGCGCCGGTTAGCTCTATTGCCTCACCAACATTTTCCGGCGTGAGCCCGCCGGATAACATCCACGGCACCTTCCACCCGGCACCGGCAAGCAATTGCCAATCAAATGAAATGCCGTTGCCGCCCGGAAGGCCGCCCGACTTAGGTGGTTTTGCATCAAAGAGCAACATGTCGACCACACTTTCGTAAGCACGGGCACGGTCTATGTCTAATTTTTCAGCAATCGACACCGCCTTTATCACGGGCTTACCAATACGTGCTTTCACTTCGGTCACGCGATCAGGTGTTTCTGAGCCATGAAGTTGGAGTATATCGGCAAATCCGGCAGCTGCATCGATCAAGGCATCGTCGGCATCGACAATGAGCGCGACTTTGGTAATTTTGCTGGCTATATTTTGCGTTAATCTGTATGCATCCTTTGGCTCCACGGCACGCGGGCTTTTGGGAAAAAGAACACAACCAACATAATCTGCTCCCCCCTTAATGGCCGCTTGAAGGGCAACTTCTGTTTTGACGCCACAAATTTTTACCGAAGCTGCCATTGTTAATCACTCAAACTTTGAGCAATTGCACGGGCGGCTTCAGCCGGATCATCAGCTTGCGTTATAGGTCGACCAATGACCATGACATCGGCACCCAATTGATAAGCCTCGCTCGGTGTTAGGACGCGCTTTTGATCTCCCAAGGGTGCACCGGCAGGCCTTATCCCTGGAACAATGAGTTTGAATTCTGGCCCGCACTCTTTTCGAATGGCTTCGATATCCATGGGACTACACACGACGCCATCCAGTCCGGAGTCTTTGGCGAGTTGCGCTAGGGCTACGGCCTGATCTTGGCTCGACTTAGTGACACCAACGTCCGAAAGGTCACTGTCATCCAAGCTGGTCAGCACGGTCACCCCAATGATCCAAGGCCGGTCTTTGCCTGCCTTCTGAGCCTCTTTCGCCGCGGCTTCCATCATCGCTCTGCCGCCAAAGGTGTGGATGTTCACAATCATCGGCGCCAGCGGAAGAACGGCGCGGATGCCACCAGCAACCGTATTGGGAATATCGTGGAGTTTGATATCAAGAAAGAGCGGTAAGCCCAGTTCGGCCACAGCCGCAATTCCTTGTGGTCCACAGGCGTGGCAAAATTCTAATCCCAATTTGAGGCCGCCGACATGCGGGGCAACCGCGCTCCCAAGGGCGAGCGCTTGGTCAAGGTCGACCGTATCTAAGGCTACAAATATGGGATTTTTCATCTCAATTCCTGCGAAATGGTTGATATCGACGTTTTATAGCAAAGATCGAAAGTCATGGAACAATTTGTCGTCGGGTATGCTTGCGCAGCGAAGGCGACTTACAGCAAAGGCATCGATAACTTTCAGGGTTCGGTCGGTGGCGTTTCTGAAGTGATCGCAACGACTTCTCTGTGGGCAGCCACTTCTTTGTTGAGACCCTTAACTTCGCGACGCGTCACGCGGGCAACTTTTCGCCACTTGCCTTGGCCAAACCAAGCGGCACAGCCACCTGCCAAAACACCCATCAGAAAAAACGTAAAAAGCAGAACGTAAAGTGGCAGCTCAACCACCCAAAGGGGATCGACCAATCCGTTAAATGGATCAAGCGAAAAAGCCACGCCATGTCGATTTGCAGTTGCCAACACACTGGCCACTAAAACCATCGGCACAACGATCAGCGGCGTTGAAAGTTTCATCAGAGATTCCGTTTCAATAAAACCGCAAACCGTTCATCTCAACCGACAGCGGCATCACCACTTAGGCCACCGTTCAAACGATCACGAAGTTCTTTTCCGGTTTTAAAAAATGGAACGTGCTTGGCCTCGACCGCAACCGGCTCGCCGGTGCGAGGATTACGCCCCAATCTCGCTGGTCTTGTTTTAACAGAAAACGCTCCGAAGCCGCGTAGTTCGACACGGTCTCCTTTGGCCAGCGCATCAGTAATTTCTTCGAAGATCGTATTGATGATCCGCTCAACATCCCTTTGATAAAGGTGCGGATTGGCGGCGGCAACCTGCGATACTAATTCTGATTTAATCATGGCCCTGCTTCTCAACCATTACCCCAAACCCCCATTTTATTTTTCAAACGCAAAACGAAACGATGAGAGAAACGATCAAATTGGCGGTCAGTTGTGAAAACAACGCCCCAATATCCCCATGATCTATTCTCGCAGCCCTAAGGTTGCCAAAGGGTGAGGGGGCCGTCAAGGGTAAGTCTTTCTGGTAGAACGGTTTTTTCACCCAAGCCATCCATAATTCCGGCCATGACTTGGGCACTCATTGAGCGAGTCAGCGAGCCAAAGACACGATTGCGGTCATAAAGACTGTGCTCGCGAACCGGTAGGTCAAATTCGACGCCCTGATCGTCGACCATCCATTGAATGGCTTCTTTTTCGCCGCCAAGGGCGTCAACCAGCTCTAATTTGACCGCCTGGCGCCCGGTATAAACACGTCCATCGGCCAATCTAAGCGCCGTTTCACGAGGTAAAGAGCGACGCTCAGCCACCAGGTCTACAAACCAATCATGGGTGTCTTGGATCAAGACTTCAGTCACCATGCGAACTTCTGGTGTCATTGGTGAGTACATATCAGGCTCTGCTTTGAGCGGTCCTGATTTTACTTCATTGATGCCAACGCCAAGCTTTTCCATGAGCCCGGAAAATTCGGTTGTCTGAAATATGACCCCGATTGACCCTGTGGTTGTATTGCCACGGGCGATGATATGATCTGCAGCAATTGATGTAATGTAGCCACCAGATGCAGCCAGCGACCCCATCACGGCGACCACTGGTTTCTTTGCAGTAACCGAACGGATCGCTTCATACAGCCCCTCAGAACCAGATGAGGTACCGCCAGGGCTATCGACATAGATAATGAGCGCTTTGGCGGAAGGGTCATCACCAACGTCTCTGATTAACGCCTCGATTTGTGGATTGTCGTAAATCACACCTTGAATGTTCACGCGCGCGATATGATCACGAAACGTGATCTGCTCGGTCTCAACGACAAAATAGCTTGCCAACGTCGTCGCCGCAGACACGGCAATCATCACCGCTGAAAAACGCCAAAAAGATAAACGTCGTTTTATCTGACGCCGATCGGCGATCATATCCGCCTGCATGTGCATGTGGTGTTGCCTCGTCCCGAATTTGGTAAAGAAAACTAACCAAAAACGATTAACGCAAGGGCAAAGAATATGGTTAACAGGTTCCTACTAAACGTCGAAAGCGCCTAGCCAAAAACGTGCTTCAGCAATTCCGTTGTTCGTTTGGCTGGATCGCGTCGAATGGCTGCTTCTTCTTTGCCAAGATAGAAGAAAAGACCATAGAGCGCTTTCTCGACACCGTGATCAATAAGATCGTCTTTAGCGCGTTTATCGAGCGCAGGCACAAACGGGATGTTGCTATAGCTGCTGGCAAATGAATCAAACACCTTCATGGCCCCGGCATTCGACAATTCAGTCTCAACAATGGGGTGAAATGCGCTTGTCAGCGGCGGTGTCATGCGGTCTCGAAAATAGTCGGTTGCAGAGGTATCACCCCCTTTAACAATGCCGATGGCATCGGAGATTGTCATTGAATTGATCGAGTCTCGTATGAGCGACTTTGCAAAGGGTGCTGCTTTTTCTGCTGCTCGGTTGAGCCGGAGCTCCAAATCATCGAGCATTCCAGAAAGACCCACTTGCTTCATTGTATCTTGGATTTGGGCCAAGGATTTCGGCAAGGGTATCCGAATAAGATCGTCGCGAAAGTATCCGTCTTGCTTACCGACTTGATTGATAGCGCGGCCAGCTGCGATGCGTAGAGCCTCTTTGAGACCTCCAGCCGCTTCCGCCTCAGTTAGGGTGCCTTTGGATTTGTCTTTCCCAAAGTCTGTGGGCGTTTTGAGAATTGTCCCTAGAAAATCTCCCCAAATATCAGCCTGGGCGGGCTGAGAAATCCCAACCACAGCGGTGCCTGCTGCTAACCCTCTTAGAAATAACCGCCGCGATACTTGGTCTTTGCGCATCAACTTAAACCCCCAACAATACCCTTCACCTGGAGCACTTTATCAGACTGGGAAGCCACGGCAATTCATGATTGATCGACATGGTTAACGTTTAAAACCCCCAGACAATCATATGCGACTTAAGAGTATTCCTTACGAGACGAAGTATAATTGCGGGGACAAGGAAATTAGCTTGTAGGAAATGATTATCGAGTTTTTTTACCGGTCCGATTGCTCTCGAAATTGAACCCTTATAAGTTCTTGTGCGAGCTATTTTCCCCCACCCAATAAGAACATCGATAAACAACCACTTAACTAGCACTTGATATTGTTCGTGTTTGAAACGAAAAACGCCGAGGCAATCGATGCCCCGGCGATTAAATTTCAGCGAATGTTGCGAGCGGTTACTCTTCTTCGTCCTGGGACTGATTGAGCGCCGATCCTAAGATATCGCCCAAGGTCGCCCCTGAATCCGATGACCCATATTGAGCGACGGCTTCTTTTTCTTCCGCCACTTCACGAGCCTTGATCGACAAGCCAACTTTGCGGCTGCCTTTGTCGATGCTGGTCACGCGGGCATCAATTTTGTCGCCCACAGCAAAACGCTCTGGGCGTTGTTCTGAACGTTCCCGAGACAGATCTGCACGGCGAATGTATGATTTCACACCATCACCGAATTCGACCTCAAGACCATTGTCTTGAACCTCGGTAACTGTGCAAGTCACGATCGCCCCTTTCTTCACTTCACCCATTTTTTCCATGGGGTCTGTTCCGAGTTGCTTGATACCCAAAGAAATTCGTTCTTTGGTGGTATCAACTTCAAGCACTTTGGCTTTAACGACTTGGCCTTTGGTATATTCAGCAATCGCATCATCACCAGAGCGGTTCCAATCCAAATCGGAAAGATGAACCATGCCATCGACATCACCATCAAGACCGATAAACAATCCAAACTCTGTGATGTTTTTAATTTCGCCTTCAACTTCGGCGCCAACAGGAAACTGACCAGAGAAACTTTCCCAAGGGTTATCCATGCATTGTTTGAGGCCAAGAGAAATGCGGCGTTTGTTTGGGTCTACCTCAAGAACCATCACTTCAACTTCTTGCGATGTTGAAACAATTTTTCCAGGGTGGACGTTCTTTTTAACCCAGCTCATTTCAGACACATGAACCAGGCCTTCAACACCCGGCTCAAGTTCAACGAAAGCACCGTAATCAGTAATGTTGGTGACGACCCCGGTCAACTTGGTGCTAAGAGCATATTTGGCTTCAACACCTTCCCAAGGATCGGGCTCGAGTTGTTTCATGCCAAGGCTGATGCGTTGCGTCTCTTGATTGATCTTGACGATCTGTACTTTTAAGGATTCGCCAATTGTCAGAACGTCAGACGGATTGTTGACACGTCGCCATGAGATGTCGGTCACGTGGAGTAGACCATCGACACCCCCAAGATCCACGAATGCGCCGTAGTCAGTGATGTTTTTAACGACACCTTCGACGATTTGGCCTTCGGCCAGATTGGAAACGATTTCGGTGCGTTGTTCGGCTCTTGCTTCTTCCAAAACAGCGCGACGCGATACAACAATGTTGCCGCGCCTTTTGTCCATTTTGAGAATTTGAAAGGGCTGGTTGATGTTGAGAAGCGGTGACACATCACGAACCGGTCTGACATCGACCTGGCTGCCCGGCAGGAATGCTACAGCGCCATCAAGGTCAACTGTGAACCCGCCTTTAACGCGGCCAAAAATGACCCCTTGGACACGTTCGTTGGCAGCATAGGCTTTTTCAAGATTGATCCAGCTTTCTTCGCGGCGTGCTTTTTCACGAGAAAGAACCGCATCACCGAGCGCATTTTCTACGCGCTCTAAAAAGACTTCGACATCATCACCAACGCCTGGACCATCTTTCTGACCAGGGGTAAAAAATTCTTTTAAGGGGACACGACCTTCTGTTTTCAGGCCGACATCGATCACGGCAAGGTCGTTTTCAATGGCCACGATTTGGCCGGTGACCACCGTTCCTTCTTGTGCGGTTTCCATGCCCCAGGTTTCGTCCAAGAGCGCCGTGAAATCATCGGTCGTCGGGTTAAGGGTTTCAGTTGCGTTCGTCATTCAAACTCCAAATATATCAATTAGTGTGTGCCAATCGGTTTTAGCCGACGGTCTTCCCTCAAAATGCGCGAACCTATTGCCCGGCATTTAAGGGCTATTCCTCTAGGGTCGATTAAGTCATTTGTTCAGAAGCGGAAACTCAAATAAGCGATGATGCGGCTAGTTGCCTTTACGCATCGGCTTCTAAAACGCGCTCCACTATGGCGCACGCCGCTCCGAACGCCGCTTCTATACTCAATTCCGTGGTGTCGAGCAAGTGCGCGTCTTCAGCGGGCTTTAAGGGCGAAATCTCGCGGGTTTTATCGCGTTCGTCACGGGCAATGAGGTCGGCCACGACTTTTTCTAGCGTGGTAGCGTGTCCACGCCCTTTTAATTCCTCAAATCGGCGGCGTGCGCGCTCCTCATCTTCTGCGGTCACAAACAGCTTTATGTCGGCATCGGGGCAGACGATTGTGCCAATGTCGCGGCCATCAAGGACCGCACCGGGGGAACGTTTGGCAAACCGGCGTTGGTAATCAAGCACGGCCTCGCGCACTTCTGGCTGTTTGGCAACAATCGAGGCGGCATTCCCTACCGCGTCGGTGCGCAGGTCCGGATCGCGGATGGTGCTCATATCCAGGTTTTTAGCGATGTCCAGTGCTGTGGCGAGATCCTCGGGATCTTTGCCGGCTTGTAGGATACCAAAGGCCACAGCGCGGTAAATCGAGCCGGTGTCGAGATAATGATAGCCGTATTGGGCCGCCAATTGGCGGGCCAGCGTGCCTTTACCAGAAGCCGCGGGGCCATCGATTGCGATAATCATGCGCCCGCCTCGGTCTCGGTACTTTCTTCCATGGCCATGCCTAAGCTTTGCATCTTCTCAACAAAACCGGGAAAGCTCGTGGCGATCGTGGCGCCGTCATCAATTTGGACCGGAGCGTCGCTGGCCGCGCCTAGGGTCAGAAATGCCATGGCGATGCGGTGGTCCATATTGGCGGTAATCGTGGCGCCGCCAGGCACGGTGGAATTTTGGTTGGTTTTTGTTTTACAGCCCTGAATGGTCAGGTCATCGCCATCAAGGTTCACCGGCACGCCGCAGGCGTGGAGACTGGTAGTGATGGCGCTCAGCCGGTCGCTTTC
>JAJFIN010000168.1 GCA_021774955.1 Alphaproteobacteria bacterium
CATGGGCGGCATGATGTAAGCCAATCTGTCACCTTACTGACAAAGTGAAGGCCGTCTCTTTTGAGGCGGCCTTTTTTTGCGCCATCAATTCACAGCCAACACATCGCCTTGCGCAAAAAGCGCTGGTGCGCCGCCGGTGTGCCAGAAGAGGATGCGCTCGTCTGTGCCGATCTCGCCGGTGCGGACCATGGCGATGAGGGCGGCCATGGCCTTGCCGGTATATGCCGGGTCAAGCACGATACCTTCATGGGTCGCTGCAAGACTGAGCGCTTCGCGCATCTCATCCGTTGGCTGACCATAACCCGGACCTAGAAACTTATCTCTAAATTTGATCCCTCGTAATCCGGGTGAAGGAATATCCAACAAAGCCGCGGTCTGATCGATAAGCTCGCTGGTGCGCAATGAAACCTCGTCGCTCGGTGCGTAAACCATGATCGCTTCAATGGCCCGCTTCTCTTCCATTGCAGCATACCCTACAGTCAAACCTGCGAGCGAGCCTGCCGTCGAAACCGCGATAACAATGCGATCAAAGCGTTCATCCTCGGCTTTTTCTTGATTATGAAGCTCATGAGCCGCACGAGCAAAACCAAGCGAACCGATGGGTGTCGCCCCACCCGCTGGCATGAAGAACGCCTCACCACCGGCCGCGCGCGCCTCTTCGATGAGTTCGAGAGCAAGGGCTCCGGCTTCTCCCTGATCATCGGTTATGTGGACCTTCGCGCCGAACAATTGATCCAATAAAATATTACCTGACGTCTCATAATTGGCGCTGTCACTTGTCACCATGCGTGGCAAAACCAGATGGCACTCTAGGCCAAGCTTGGCACAAGCTGCGGCGGTTTGACGGGCATGGTTTGATTGAACGCCGCCGACCGTGATGATGCGCGTTGCACCTAGCTCGTGCGCTTCGGCCATAAGAAATTCGAGCTTGCGCACCTTGTTGCCGCCGAAGCCAAGACCCGAACAATCATCTCTCTTGATAAAGAGATTTTCATTGCCAATTTCCTTTCCAAGGCGCGGCATAGCTTCAATCGGTGTTGGCCAATGACCAAGCGTAATGCGTGGAAAATTATCAAGCGTTGCCATCTTTTTTAAACTCCAAATACAGATTTCAAATGGGTGTTTAAAAACTTACCGTGTGGATCGAGGGTGGCGCGGACTTCTAGAAAGTCACTCCACTTTGGATAAAGCGCCGCGAAGTCTGCCGCATTGCGAGTGTGGAGCTTACCCCAATGCGGTCTGCCGTCATATCTTTGGTGGATCGCCTCTATCGTTTTGAAGTAAGGCTTATGGTCTTCTTCATAATAGCAATGCACAGCGATTGAACAAGACGGTCGCTGATAAAACGGACTGAGCCAGGCATCATCTTCTCTTACATAGCGAAACTCGATGGGGAAGAAGATCTCACTGTGTTGTCTCTCAAGCGCCGTGCGGATTTCCTTGAGAGCTGCAATACCCGTCTCTTGCGGTAAATGGTATTCCATCTCGTTAAACCGCGTTCGACGTTCACTGGGGAAGATCTTCCACCATTCATCAACATGCTCTTCGACCTCAGTGCCTTTAATGGCTAGATCCGTGAGCCAGTGCCGCAACGCTGGAAACCAGCCCAACATGTCTCGCAAAGCCTTTAAATCCATCAGCCCATCTTCGTCGGCCGATGTTCCGCGCGGAACTATGGGATCATCAGTTTTGTTGATTGTTGTGACCAACGCATAGCCAGAAAACGGGATATAGAAAAACTCAAAGGACAAATTATCCTCGGCAAGTTGTTCGGCACGCTCCAGAAACGGACCGATCTTTTCAACCCATGTTCGGCGTTTCAAACGCGTGTTCGGGAGGTTTTGTAGGGTGCATTCGGTCATCACGCCGAGCGAACCCAGAGACACACGCGCGGCGTTAAACACTTCAGAGTTTTCATCGGCTGAGCAAGTCATCAGATCACCGGCGGCGGTCAAAAACTTCAACCCAATCAAATGATCATGAAGCGCGCTTAAGGTTTTTCCGGTGCCGTGGGTGCCGGTGGAAAACGATCCCGCTAATGTTTGTTTGTCGATGTCGGGCATGTTCGGCAGGGCTTGGCCAATAGCTGACAAAGGTGCGCCAATGGACCCGAGCGTTGAACCAGCCCCTAATGTCGCCTGTAGATTGTCCGCATCATGAGAAAGGAGACCGGAGAAGTTTCGCAAAGACACGATGGTGTCATCGGTTGGCACCAGCGCCTGGAACGAATGACCAGAAGCAACCGGTCGCACGATTCCCGGTGCTGCCTTCACTAGGCTCGTCAATTCATCGAGTGATTTGGGAGCCACACGGCGTGCGGGGTAACACTTCTGAAGTCCCGACCAGTTTTGCCAGGGAATGCGTTGGGTCGCTGGGCCGGTGGTGTTGGTCTGAGCAAGCGCCCCGGCTCCCTTGAGCGGCAGACCTAAAGCCAGTGAACCAAAGGCTGCTGACTTTATCAAATCGCGCTTCGATAGGTTCATTGTGAACTTCTACTCTGCTGTGGCCATAAACTCAATGAGCGCCGTGAAATCTTCAGCTGAGCAATCTATGCACATGCCGAGTGGCGGCATCCCGTTGAAGCCATTAATCGTGTGATCGAGGAGAATGTCCATGCCTTTGTCGAGGCGCGGGGCCCAAGCGGAACTGTCGCCGGTGAGCGGCGCCCCAAAAGAAGGGTCCGCATGGCAGGACTTGCAAGTGGTTTCATAGGTTTGTGCTAGAATGGGATCGGTGGGTGTGAGTGTTAAGGCTCGGACAGTGATAGCTTCTGCCGTCTCGACATCGACCGTTGCATTGTCACCGCATGCGACCAGGCTCAATGCCAAAAGCACGCCGGCCATTGATTGGAAATTGTATTTTAGTCGTAGGAGCATTCGAGTATTTCCCTGAGGTAAAACTGGTCTCACAATGCCATGAAAGTGTTTAATCGCAAATTCGTTTTGGATTTACTATTCATTCTTTTCCAGTATTCGGAACTTATCTCCAAACACGCCATCGCCCTCAGACTTCTTTTTCATGTATAACCTGAACGTCCAATCATCAGGATCACAAGTCCCAAATGGATACTTAACGCGAAGTTCAGTATCGTATGGCATCGCATATCTGACGTTCATAGCACGGTAAGTGAGTTTGGTAACCTCACGAGCCGTACTGTTGGGGATCATAGCGCCGTACAAAACTATTAGAACAAAACCGTAGCTCATCAGCATAGCAATCACTGATCCGTACCCTGCTATGTCCAACCATCGGAATTTTCCCTTCCATCTGGATGTGAGATCAACCAAAATGAAAATCAACATTAACATGATAACGGACCAACAGATTTGATACAGCGTTACGCCAGATCCAATGTCTGATAGCCAGATGTAGCTCATATGCACGCATGCTTGAGTCGTCCTGAGGAACAAAACAAACAAGTGAAAAAGAATTGCGAATGTTGTTGCCAGAATTAGGAAATAAATGAAACCAAGCGAGGCATTGCAGTGCTTCTTATTTCGCCTGAATTTTCCTAATCGCCCCATAGCTCTTGTTGCACCCCATAAGAACCTTAAGTATAATATAGGGTGTTGCGTTTGGAATGCAATCAGTTGTCGCTATCATCTTTTGCTTCACTCTCCACTTTCGGGCTGAAGCTGATGAGTATATCGCCCGGCTGCACTTTCGGGCGGCCAGCGCTGGTGGCAAAGGCGAGTGTTCCATTAGGGCGTACACTGAGGAGACTTTCCGCCTCTTCATGACGGTCTGCGAGATAGGCGTCGATGTCGTATTCCTCGGTGATACGCGTCTTTTGAAAGACCCAGTCATTTTCCATGCGCTCATCGAGCTCTTCAAAACCGACGCCAGAGCTGAACAGGGTCCCACCGCCAAGGGTGAAGGACAGCCCGCGCTGGTCGTGCTCTTCTCGACCCAATTGAAATACGTTCACGCGTCCCATTTCAGGTCCATGGTCCGTGCAGATCAAAGCGTTGTATTCGTCATTGTCTGTTGCGGCGATGAGATAGCGAAAGCGATTGAAGTCCAAACGGAACTCAGCAATCTCAGAAAG
>JAJFIN010000169.1 GCA_021774955.1 Alphaproteobacteria bacterium
CCAACGACAACCTCATGGAATTGCTGATCTCTATTGATGCCGCTTATCGGGCATCAGCGGCACGCATTACCGCAGTCATTCCCTATTACGGTTATGCCCGCCAAGATCGGAAGTCGGCGCCACGCACACCCATTACTGCAAAACTGGTCGCTAATCTGTTGACCGTCGCCGGTACCGGGCGGGTTCTGACCCTCGATCTCCATGCCGGACAGATCCAAGGTTTCTTTGACGTGCCCACCGATAATCTCTTCGCCGGTCCGGTGATGGCCCGGGATATCAAAGAACAATTTAAGGGCGCCAATTTGATGATCGTTTCACCAGACGTCGGTGGTGTGGTCCGTGCTCGCGCCCTTGCCAAACGCCTCGATTGCGATCTTGCGATTGTTGACAAGCGTCGTGAGCGGGCCGGTGAATCTGAGGTCATGAACATCATTGGCGATGTTGAAGGCCGCTCGTGCATCTTGTTCGACGATATCGTCGATTCTGCTGGAACTCTATGTAACGCCTCAGATGCTTTAATCTCCAAAGGGGCAACCGATGTCTCCGCCTACGTGACCCACGGGGTCTTGTCCGGGGAAGCCGTGTCGCGGGTCAAGAAATCAACCCTGAAAAACCTGGTGATTACCGATTCGATCCAGGCGACCGACGACGTCAAATCGGCCAAAAACATCAGAACCATTGGTGTTGCGCCATTGATCGGCGAGGCCATTCACCGGGTTGCCGAAGACGAGTCCGTTTCGGATCTATTCGACTGATCTCACCGGCGACCTCGATCTGACGCTTTAAGTGGCCTTAATCCCCTCCTACGCTTGTGTTTTGCTGATCCCTAGGATAAAACGCGCGGCTTGTGGACGTTTGCACCCTTGGAGGAAACGTCCTGCCAATTTGACCTGAGGTGAAACCACTCACTGCGGGTTAAAATCAAACGGAGGCCATGATGGCAGAAATAGTGAATTTGATCGCTGAAAAGCGTGACCGAGCCGGTAAGGGGGCTGCTCGGGCTATCCGTCGCGAAGGACGGGTCCCGGCAGTGATTTACGGGGGCAAAGAAGACGCCCAACCCATTACCATGGATCATAAGACACTCACGAAGGCGTATCACGACGGTAGATTCTTAAGCACTCTTTGCAACGTTGAATTAGATGGCAAAGACACCCGTGTGATCCCGCGCGATGTCCAAGTCCACCCGGTGTCCGAAGAAGTTCTTCATGTCGACTTTTTGCGCCTTAGCAAAGGTGCCCGGGTCGAGATTTTTGTTTCTGTTCGTTACATCAACGAAGAAGAATCTCCAGGCCTCAAACAAGGCGGCGTTTTGAACGTAGTCCGTCATGAAGTCGAAATCAGTGCGCCTGCCGATGCCATCCCTGAAGAAATTGTTGGTGACTTGACCGGGTTGAACATGAATGACGGCTTGCACATCTCTGACTTCAAACTCCCTGAAGGATGTAGACCAACCATCACTGATCGTGACTTTACTGTAATGACCGTTGCTGCACCATCTGGCTTGGCGATCGAAGAAGATGAAGCCGGTGAAGGTGAAGAAGGTGCTGAAGGCGAAGAGGGTGCTGAAGGCGAACAAGGCTCGTCCGAAGACAGATAAAGATTGCTGGTCATGCGATTAGCAATTCGATCGTTTCTTGAGCGTCTTGTCTCTACTTTAAAGTCTTCAACAAAGCGAGACGCTCAAGCCACACAAAACACCTGCTCCACGCAGAAGCAAAAAGGCGACGCGATCGTGATCTTGCTCGTTGGCCTTGGCAATCCTGACGAAAAGTCGGCTGGGCATCGACATAACATCGGCTTTCTTGCCGTCGATGCCATTGCCGAGGCCCATGGTTTTGGTCCTGCACGCCGTCGTTTTCAGGGCATAACGCAGGAAGGTACAATTGACGGACCTCAGGGCCGCGTTAAATGCATGATCCTGAAGCCGCAAACCTACATGAACGAGTCCGGCAGATCCGTCGGGGAAGCTGCGCGATTTTTCAAAATACCATTGTCTGACATCATCGTCTTTCACGATGAGCTTGATCTGGCACCAAAGAAATTACGGGTGAAGGTTGGCGGCGGTGTCGCCGGGCACAATGGATTGAAATCTATCGCCGCCCATATCGGCCCCGAATTCAAACGCGTGCGCATCGGCATTGGTCATCCCGGCGACAAGAACCGTGTCAGCCGACATGTCCTTGGCGATTTTGCGAAATCAGAACATCCCTGGCGCGATGACCTTATCCGAGAAGTGGCAAAGGCTGCACCCTTACTTGCAAGCGGCGAGGACGCAAAATTCATGAACGCGGTGGCGCTGGCACTCAATCCGAAAACAGACAACAAAAAGAAATCCGACGGGGAACAAAAAAATGGGCTTTAAGTGTGGCATTGTTGGCCTCCCCAATGTGGGCAAATCAACGCTGTTTAATGCGCTGACCCAAACAGCTGCCGCCCAAGCAGAAAATTATCCCTTTTGCACAATCGAGCCCAATGTCGGCGAAGTCGCGGTTCCAGAAGCACGCCTTTTCAAACTCGCTGAATTAGCAAAATCTGCACAAACGATTCCTGCCCGCATGACCTTTGTTGACATTGCCGGTCTGGTCAAAGGG
>JAJFIN010000170.1 GCA_021774955.1 Alphaproteobacteria bacterium
CCGGCTATAAAGAAAATGGCGCCGCCGTCTTAAGAAATGTCGTTCCGATGGAATGGGTTGAAGAAATGCGATCTGCCATTCAAGAGATCCTTGATCGGCCGGGCGATGCATCTATCGAATACACACCAAAAGGTGAGGCCGGTCGTTACTATGGTGATTTCTTTGTCTGGCTGCGCAATGAACATTTTCGGGCTTTCATGCAAGACTCGCCAATGCCTGAGATCGCCCAGCAGGTTATGGGAGCAAATGAGGTCCGATTCTTCTATGACCAACTCCTGGTCAAAGAACCCGGCACAAAAGAAGAAACGCCCTGGCATCAGGATCTTCCCTATTGGCCCGTTCGTGGTGAGCAAATCATCTCCATTTGGGTGCCGTTTGATTCTGCCAGTGCTGAGTCTGGTGTTGTTCACTACCTCAAAGGCTCGCACCAATGGGGCAAGAAGTTTGCTCCCCAATCGTTTTCCAGCGACAGCGGTTTTGGCAATATCTACGCAAAGTCTGGCTTTGAGCAACTACCCGATAATCTAATCGAAGAACACAAAGAGGACATCCTGCATTGGGATGTCGAGCCGGGCGATGTTGTTATCCATCACCCCCTTACACTCCACTTTGCGCCGGGCAACGCTTCTCTAACCGGTAGGCGTCGCGGTCTCGCGCTGCGTTATGTTGGCGACGATGCTGTGTTTGATAGCAGGCCTGGCACCTTTGTCGACAATCCGCGGCTAAAGGAAACGCTACCTGAAATACCTTTGAAAGACGGTGAGCCGCTGATTGGCGAATTGTTCCCGAAGGTTTGGCCGCGATAATAACGCCGGCGTTTAACCCGATTAACAAAAAAACCGCTGACGCAAAAAATCTTACGTCAGCGGTCTTTTATTTACGGTAGCCATATTTACCGCACGGGAGTTGATTCCCCTTTAAAAGTTCTTCTTCACGCTGAAACCGACTTCCCGCGGACGGCCATATTGAAGGTCGGCAATACCGAAGCTGCCTAATGCTTGGAAACCGTTGGTCACATAAAGCTCATCGGTCACATTGGTGACAAAAAGTGCGGCCTGCCAATCACCTTCGGCATTTTCATAAACAAGGCGTCCATTGAGCACATCATAGGAAGGTTGCTCGATAAAAGACGTATTCTGAATATCCTGGAAAGCTTCGCCTCGATATACCCAATCGCCGCGCAGCGATAGATCGCCCATTGTACCCATTTCCCAAGTATATTGGATACCGATCGACGCCGTCCATTCGGGAGCTTTTACCTGTTTTGTATTCAATGTTACTTCGACAACACCGGGATTTAGTTTTGAGAACTCAAAGTCCGTGTGCCCAACGTTGGCAATGATATCCAGGCCAGGTACCGGACGCGCTTGCAGTTCAACCTCAAAACCTTTGATCTCAGCTTCACCGGCATTCTGAATACGCAAGACAAGGTTACCATTTAAATCGGCACTAATGCTGCCCAGTTGAATATCGGAATAATCATTAAAGAACCCAGCAACGTTTAACTGCAACCGACGATCAAACCATTCTGATTTCATACCAATTTCGTATGAGCTTACTTCTTCAGGATCAAAGGAATCGACTTGCGATTGAGTAATCGGTCGACCATTAAAGCCGCCGCTTTTAAACCCACGCGAGTACGACGCATAAGTCATAAAGTCATCTGTCCACTGATACTCAAGACTGGCCATTGGTGTGAACGCATCCCAATCATTACTGACAGTCGTTAGAGGGATAGTGGGCACACCTGAATTAATGCGTGTGTGTACAAGCGTATAGTCTTTTTCCTCAAAACTATACCGACCACCAACCGTTACAGCCAATTGGTCTGTAAGATCAAATGTTCCCTGGGCAAACGCGGCATAGCTTGTAATATCGATTTCGTTAAAAACATCGAGATCAACATCAAGCAAAACGTTGATGGGATTGCCGGGCCCTCCTGGCGCTGTCGGCATCGCCAACGGCGAACCATTAAGGGGTCCAGGCAATGCTTCCAATGCACTATACAACCCCGACACCAGTCTTACATCGTTGTCGTCTCGGCCATATTCGTTAAAATAGAATAGGCCAGCCACCCAGTTAAGCCGGCTATCGAAATTTGAACCGATCAATTGCAGTTCCTGACTGAACTGATCCTGATCTTGATCCTGCTCAGTTTCAACATATTGCAACGGAGATTGATCTGAATCACTACCAAATCTCGCCTCCATCTTGCGGTAGGCTGAAATCGACTTGAGGCTCAGATTATCATTCAGCTCCCAATCAATTGTCAGTGCCGTGCCAAACACATCCAAATCGCTGGTATTGGGACCGGTTGCGTAGGTAGTGAAAGGATCGCCCGTAATAAATGCACTACTCATAATCTGTCCGCCGGGCCCACCAACGAGAGCATTCCAGAGTCCCCCAAGTCCGCCAAACGTACCAGCGTCATCAAAAAAGACGAGAGCGGTGGGCTTGGCCTGTTCGCGCTCACGTGTGTAGTCTGCTGTCAGATCAACAGTTACACTGTCTGATGCAAGCCATCTAAACGCGACCCGCGCGGAAGTGGCATTTTCATCTCCCATCTTGTCGAGAACTCTACCTGTCCCAAATTCAAGGCGCTTGGCGTATCCTTCTCGATTTTTTGAAGAGAACGAAACCTTGGCAAAGAGATTGTCCGAAATCGAAAAATCAAAGCTCGCCCGGCCATCGATCCGTTCATAGCTGCCCAGCGTCACTTCCGCCCAACCGCCTGACTCGCCCGTTGGTTTTGACGATACAAGACTCACCGCACCCCCGATGGTGTTCTTACCAAAGAGTGTTCCTTGTGGACCTCTGAGGACTTCGACACGTTCCAGATCAAGAAGATCCATCACACCGCCCAGCGACCGAGGATGGTATACGCCATCAACATAGATACCGATCCCTGGATCGGTGGTGAACAAAAAGTCCGTTTGTCCGACACCGCGAATATATATCTGCGAGTTGTTGCCGCCACCAGCACTCGACGGCGATTCATTCATCACGACATTGGGAACGAAAGCTCCAATTTCCATCAAGTTGGTTAAATTGCGTTCTTGTAGCTGAACGCCAGAAAAAGCCGTTATCGCAACCGGTGCATCTTGCAAGCTTTCTTCGCGTTTACGTGCGGTCACGGTTATCTCATCAATCGCGGCTGGACCGCGCGTGTCTTGGGCGAGCGCTCCTTGCGAATAAGATGGAAGGGAAACACCCGCCATCAATGCAACTATGAGAGCCGAAACACCAACGCCCCGCCCTTGTGTTTTCGCTGTTAATTCCTGTTGGTTAACAGCACTACTTTTAATATACATGGAACCTCCCTCTGCCCGGCAATCGGCGCTTTCCCCTGTAAATACCTTCAAATCAGGTCATCTACGCCATTAAGCCACAGGCATCTCTATGCGCCCATAGCGGAAATCACTCATTTCCTTCGAAAGGCTCTTACCTGGACGGGAGGCACTCTTTGCGCTATGTTTATCGCTTAAGTTGTCATGGGCGAGACAACGGGCACCGTCTTAGGGGGCAAGGCGGTATAACGAGAACGAAGCCAATTGTTCGAGACATTTTTGGTTTGATCCCGGGAGAGTGCTATGCGTGACCTGCGGACACGTGATCTGAACGATGTGCTTGCTGTCGGGCATATGGCGCTCGAATGCAATTCACTCGACGAACTTCAAAACGATACGCTGTATACGATGCAGCGCTCCATCAACGCTGCTAGCAGCGTTTATCTCCACATGACATCAGATGGCAGAACAACACGTTTTCGTGGCGAGAAGGCGCATGGCCACCCGGAAAGTGAAATGACCAAGTGGTGTCAGCAATACCAACCGCAAGATCCATTTGTAAGACGGTATTTGGAAGAGATAGATGACAATGCCAGTAAGATAGTTGTCTCTAGTGAAATTATTGAAGAACGCGAATATATCGCGAGCAATTTCTACAATAATTTTTTGCGGCCCATGTCGATTTATCATGTGATGCTGGTTGGTCTTAGCTCCGCACGCGTCCCATTTGGTATTCTCGGTTTCCATCGCCCCAAAGAAGCGCCAGCCTTTTCTGCACGAGAAATTGCTATGGCCGAACTGATGGCCCCCCATCTCGGTGGCGCCATTCAGAAGGCACGCGTGTTAGAGCGCGTTGATGAACGCGACTGGATCATCAACGCTATTTCTGCCGAAACACTCTACAACAGCATTATCGTGTTAGACGGAAATTTGAAGCCAATTTACGCCAGTGAATCTGCGTCAGAACTCATGCGCTCAGCCGTGTATCAATCACAAACTGCAAGCTTAGACACCCTTTCCTTGCCAAGCACTTTAATTCAAAAGTCACGGCAATTGATGCGCGTATTGTCTGAAAAATCAGACATCAGCGAACTGCAAAACTTCTCTTTGCAGATTGGGCCAAATGAACAGCCGATCAATGTTCATCTCCGCCCTATGGAATGCGGTGTCGATGAAATTCGCATAATGGTTTGCTTCGAATCGTCATCGAGCCAAAAAAAGCCTCATGTGCAACTCAAACAATACGGATTGACCCCCCGTCAAATAGACATTGCACAACTCGTCGGTGTTGGACTGACCAACGCTGAGATTGCTACCCAACTTTGTATCAGTATACGGACAGTCGAAAATCACTTACGTACAGTCTATGAAAAAGCTGGTGTCAACAACCGAACAAGCCTGGCTTATCGCATGGTCAATCATATCGGTTAAAACCATTTGGCACCCTCTGTTCCTGTCGTACCATTGCCGTTCCAGTGAAAACTATCCCAACACTTCTTTCAAACGCGAAGAGACCAGGGCCAGCCCTTTTCTGCCTGCATCTATTGCCCCGGCAAATGACATAAACCCATGTATCGTTCCTTCAAACCGTACATGTTCGGCCTGAACACCCGCTTCTTTCAATCGGTTGGCATAATCTTCACCCTCATCGGAAAGCGGGTCAAAGCCCGCTGTAATCACGAGTGCTTGCGGTAATCCACTCAAATCTGCGGCATGAATTGGTGCAGCCGCGGTTGATGTTGCGTCATCGGGGTCCGCAAAATACATACTATTCAGCCACTCGATATCCTTTTGCCCTAGAAAATAATCTCCCGATCCAAACGTTTCTCGCGACGCGTACTTAGTCTTCGTCTCCATTGTAGCGCATGGATAAACGAGTGCTTGAAAAGCAATCGCTGGCCCTTTTCTCTCCTTCGCTAACTGGCATATCACAGCGCTGATATTGCCGCCGGCGCTGTCGCCCGTGACCGCGAGATGCGAGTTATTGCCACCGATTTCATTGGCATTCTCCGATGCCCAACAGAGTGCTGCATAACAATCTTCAATCCCGGCGGGAAACGGATGTTCAGGCGCGAGGCGGTAATCGACACTGATGACAATGACCTCACCATGCTTGCAGTAATGCCGCGCCATGTGGTCATGCGTATCAATATCCCCCAAAGCGAAACCTCCGCCGTGATAAAGCATTAAGATGGGGAGGGACCCCTTGGAATCCGTTGTATCGGGCCAATAGATCCGTATAGGGATATCACCGGCAGGTCCCTGAATTGTACGATCCTGTACATCTCTGATTTCGAACTTCTCAACGTCGAGTGTACGCGACATCTCTTTGAGGGCGGCGCGCGCCTCTTCGACCGGCAGTTCATGAAGTGCTGGTGCGCCACTCTCTTTTGCTTGATCGAGAATAGCTTGTGTTTGACTGTCTAAGGGCATGGGTTCCTCGTGATTTATGAAACATCAATTGGTTGGATCCAGATGTAGGCGCAATTCGATGCTCGCAGTTAACTCCCCCGATGTGGTAAAGGCCGTTAAGGTGCCAATTTCTTCAAAGCTCCCAGAGGCACCGGAAAATTCTCCCGTACCGCCGGCAATGACGCCATGGCCTGTCGACAGAGGGCCGACATTCGTCGGCTCGGTTAAGCGACCTTGCCAATCTTCGTCACCTTGTTGAGTTTCGAAAAACACTTTCGCGATTTTGGGGCCAAGGCTTTCTTTTTCATACAGAAAAAGAGATCCCTTTCCAGATACCATCAGGGTCCAATAGGTATCCCATACTTGTTTGCCATCTTCATCAAGCACTTCGGGAAAGTATTCCAACTCGCTTGCAAGACCAACGAGCTCTCTAGATTGATTACGCAAGCGTACCGTCAGGGCCAATGTGTTCTCAATCTCCGTACCTTCTAAAACCTGAATGCCCTTCGGAAATGGTTTCAACTCAACGCCTTGTTGCCCGTGTGTCAAAGCAAGACCATCCTCTGGCATCTCTATAAAATAAGAGAGAGTTTTACTGATCTCACGTGCAGCGTCTTGTTGGTTGTCTCGTACATCCGCCCCGAGATCAGCCATCAAGATGGGCTTAATCGCTTGTGTCCAAATTGAATATCCGATCGCGTTCAAATGCAGACCATCTGGCCTGAACAAATCGCCACGGGGTTGACCATCGCCACCCATCATTGGTGCTGCAATATCAAGATAATGCAGGGTACCATTTGCTTCTGCATACTCTTCGATCAACTGGTTTGTATGCTGCATTTCTGGCCATTTATGCCAACGTGACGTAGATGGCTTAATAGCGATGTAATAAATAGACACTTCCGGCTGATAGTCGTGAACGTAAGATACGAACTCAACGTAATTGTCAAAAACCTCTTGGGCTGATTTCGGTTGAGGCCCGATAAAATCATTGTCACCGGCGTACAAGACAATCGCCCTTGGCTTGTAGGGCAAGACAATGCGGTTTGCGAAATATGTAACATGGGAAAGGTTTGCGCCACCAAACCCACGCTCCAAAACATCAAGCGGCGCCATATCCTCTTCTAAAGTATCCCAGAACCGAATACTCGAGCTGCCAACAAATAGAACTTTACCATGCTCGGGAGGGGCTTCGCGATCCAATTCCTCATAAGCAATTATTTGGCTTTGCCAAAACTCTGGATGGGGTTGGCCGTAGTACAAGCGTAAAAACAACCCATAGGCGACCCCCTGATAGATAAGCAGAGCCAATACTGGATATACAACAAGCCTTGTGATCCAGGGATGGGATTTCGACCACCGGAAAATCGGAGACACATATGGGTGAATGCGTCCAACATAGAAAGCACCGATATTTTTCCGTACACGATGGAGTAAATCGAGAACTCCTCCTGAACGGTCCTCTAAGCGATGATCGTCAGAGCTCATATCACGCTTTTCCTCTCACCCATGACGGGTCAGCCAGGTGTTCGCACGGGATCTTTTCCATCCCAATCAACCGATCCGCTTTTGATCATCGAGAAAAGCTCTTCAACTTCATCTTTGATTTCAATCAGCTCGATGAATCCCCCTAATTTATCATAGGTATCTGCATAGCCCGCGCGCGCACCGATCGGTACCATGCCATAAAGCGC
This sequence comes from Alphaproteobacteria bacterium, assembly GCA_021774955.1. Taxonomy (GTDB): domain Bacteria; phylum Pseudomonadota; class Alphaproteobacteria; order M2410; family M2410; genus JAJFIN01. Next base: position 7,394 of record JAJFIN010000170.1, read on the forward strand.
TTGCTCCGCACCCGATTTTTCATACCGTGCTACATCATCATCAAACGTACGCGTGGAAACCGCCCAGTGATGAAATCCATAGCCGCGCTTTTCAATAACCTCGGTGTATACCGATGGTGAAGGACTATGTTGAACGATAAGTTCAAAAGCCATCGAGCCGGAATAGGCCATCGCTAGAGTGATATCCAACTCACTCGGCGTGCCGCGATATTTGTAATCGAGCAATTCAAAATGTTCAAACAGATAGAAAGGGCCAATCCCAACATTCTCCGTCCAGTGTTTCATCGCTTTTTCTATATCTTCAACAATATAGGCGACCTGCATAATCGCACCAAGCGGTTGGCCAAATGAAAGCATCTCAGTCACACAAATTACTCCTCTACTTAAATTGTTAGATTAACTGTTCCTACGCCTCGAATGAAAAGTCTTTGTACTGCTCACGCAGCGCAGATTTCTTGATTTTACCCGTTGCCGTTAGCGGTAACTCGTCCACGATTTTTACATCGTCCGGTAGCCACCACTTAGCGACTTTGCCTTCGAGAAACCCAAGAACGTCTGGGCCTCGCACGGTTTCTCCGTCGACCGGCACGACTAACAGAAGAGGCCGTTCTTCCCATTTCGGGTGATGAACACCGATGACGGCCGCCTGTGAAACCTTGGGGTGGCCCACAGCAGCGTTTTCTAGATCAATAGAGCTGATCCACTCGCCACCAGATTTGATGACATCCTTTGTCCGGTCGGTGATCTTCATGAAACCAAATTCATCAAGATTGGCAACATCCCCGGTTGGAAACCAACCGTCATCGTCCAGCAGTATTTCATCTTCGCGGCGGTAATAACCGCTCGCCGCCCACGGACCTTTGACCCACAACGCTCCAGAAGTCTCGCCGTCGCGTGGAGCAATTGCGCCATTCTTATCGACAATTTTGATATCGAGCCCGAACATGGCGCGGCCTTGTTTGGAGAGAATGAGGGCTTGCTCTTGTTGGGACAGTGAACTTATCGCTTTAGTGGGAGATGCTAATGTGCCGAGAGGACTGATCTCGGTCATGCCCCAAAGGTGCAATACCTCGACACCATATTGTTCACGAAAACGATCGATCATGGCAATCGGCACAGCGGAGCCACCAATCGTTGTGCGCTTTAAGCTTGGGATCGTCGCACCGGCACGGTCTAAATGCTCCAACATCATGGTCCAAACCGTGGGCACCGCGCAAGCGAAGGTCACTTCTTCGTCATTGATCAGTGTCAAGAGATTTTCGGGGTCCATTTTTGTTCCCGGCAATGTAAGCTTAGCACCGACCATTGCAGCGATGTAAGGCATGGCCCAGGCATTAGCATGATACATAGGCGCAATAGGCAAAATGCAATCATTAGGGCCTAAAGCCATCGCCCCCATTTGGGCTGCACCCAACGCATGCAAGACGGTTGACCGGTGGCTGTAAAGAACACCCTTGGGATCACCCGTTGTGCCGGATGTGTAACATAGGGAAGACGCAGTTCTTTCATCGAATTCCGGCCAATCATAGTGTGACGGCTGACCCTCAATCCATGCCTCATAGCTGAAGACATTCTTGAGTGTCGTCGCCGGCATATGCTCTTGGTCGGTCAAGATGATGCACGCTTCAAGGGTCGGCAGATCGTCGATCAGACCTTCCATCAGCGGTGCATATTCCGGATCGATAAAGACTAACCGGTCTTGGGCATGATTAATGATGTAGCGGATTTGCTCTTCAAACAGGCGCGGGTTGACGGTGTGGAGAACTGAGCCAATGCCCGACACGCCATAAAATACTTCAAAATGGCGATGGGTGTTGCCAGCAAGCGTCGCTATCCGGTCGCCCGGCAAGATGCCGAAATCTTCAAGAGCACGCGCCAAGGCGCAAGATCTCTTATAGGCATCGCCATAGCTATAGCGAAACGTCCCGGCATCGCTAGTCACGGACACGATCTCTCGCGTCCCGTGATAATCTGCTGCATAGCGGATCAGCGAACTAATCAGCAACGGCACATCCTGCATCAATCCCATAAGGGGTGTTTCGATCAAGCGCGTATTTGTATTCATTGCTGAGTTTTCCTCATCCAGCAAACTGCATGCCGCCGTCAACAACGAGTTGCGTACCGGTTACATAACGAGATTCGTCCGAAGACAGATAAAGTACGGCTTGCGCCACATCCTCTGGTAGTCCCAGCTCTCCAAGAGGTATTTTACCTTCAAACTCCCCGATGATCGATTGTAACGGAGCCCCTGCTTTATCGGCGATATCTTGCAACAGGGCATCCAACATCGGCGTTCTAATTTGCCCTGGGTGAACAGAGTTGCATCTGATTTTGTCACCATTTTGAGCACAGTGGGTCGCAACAGACATTGTTAATTGGCGCACCGCAGCTTTGCTGGCGCCATAGGCGGTAATGAACGGCGTAGCGACCAGAGCTGCAATAGAAGACAAATTAACAATAGAACCACCGCCGGCGCGGCGTATCGCCGGTATCGCCGTTCGGCAGCCTAGGAATACACCATCTGCGTTAATGCGGTGAATGCGGTGCCAATCCTCAAGTGTCGTGTCTTCCGGGCTGGATCCGCCGATTACATTCCCAACACCTGCATTGTTGACTAGAATGTTGAGCTTGCCGAACCGGTTTTCAACATCATCAATAACTTGCTGCCACCGGTCTTCATCTGAAACATCCTGAGGCAAGAAAACCGCTCCAATCCGTTCAGCGACCTCATGCCCTTTGTCTTCTTGAACATCTGTTATGACCACCTCAGCACCTTCTTTGACCAAGAGTGCCGAAGATGCTTCCCCTAAACCGGAGGCGCCACCCGTGACAATTGCTACCTTACCCGAAACACGTCCCATAATATCTTCTCCCTTTAGCCCGAATGCCGCGATGGTAGACCGGCAAGCTGACCGCCATCCACTACAACTTGCGAGCCCGTCATCATGCGCGAGCCATCCGACGCGAGAAACACGATAACATCAGCTATGTCTTGAGGTGTTGCGACACGACCGGCCGGCACAAGTTCAGCCATGCCTGCCAACATCTCAGCGCGGCTTGAAAACATCTCAGCAATTGGGTCCAGCATCTCACTATCGACATATGTCGGATGAATCGAATTGCAGCGTATACCGGGCGCATGTTGGGCACAGTGCAGCGCAATCGATTTGGTGAGCATGGTGACGCCGCCTTTGCTGGCCGAATAAGCAACAATATCCTCACCGCCGACCAGACCTGCAATTGAAGAGATATTGATGATTGATCCACCATTTCCAGCCTCGCGCATCGCTGGGATAGCATGTTTGCAGCCAAGAAATGTGCCTGTGAGATTGACCGCAAGAAGGCGGTTCCAATCTTCAACATCAAGATCTTCAATGCTCCCCGACACACCGATCCCTGCGCAATTCACAAGAATATCAAGCCGACCAAATTTCTCGATGGTCTCAGCTATTGCTGCGATCCAATGCTTCTCATCACTGACATCCAAAACCACCGCAATCGCGTCTTGGTCCAATGCGCGAATTGTACCTTGAGCCCCAGCATCATTGACATCAGCTGCCACGATCCTGGCACCTTCTTGAGCTAATGCCGCTGCCGTTGCTCGGCCAATGCCTGAGGCACCGCCGGTGACCAAAGCCACCCTATCTCCAAGGTGCATGTTTTGCCCCTCTCGTTCGACGAGATTTCGGAGGCGTTCTTAACCTCCACCGTAGAAATTCTAATTGCTGGAACGATAAGGAAGGCATTTGTCGGCACGCGCAGACAATAGCGGAAAACACTCAATTCGGCGCCGGACAACGTCTCGCACCGAACCCATTAAACTCATGAACTATAGGGGTTATTCGTCATGGCAAAAAAAACCGCCAACCTTATCGTGTTGAAAATAAATCTCACAATCCCTTTAGAGAAGGATCCGCGATGAAACTGCAACATTCAAATGTCGATGCCATAAAGCCAAAACATCCGGTTTTCGTCGATCCAGACAGCATTCCTTGGACCGATTGGGTGATCGAAGGCACACACTTCAAACTGTTGCACGTTCATGAAGTGTCCGGTGGGTTCACAATGATACTAAAAGTTGACCCCGGCAATGACGCACCGGTACACGGCCATATTGGGGCAGTGGAAGTTTATGTGATGGAAGGCGAATTCGGCTATGACGACGACCGGGGGCCTACCGGATACTATGGTTATGAACCCCCAGGAGCACGGCATGAGCCAACTTCCCCGAACGGCAGTATTATGTTTGCCGTCGCCCATGGTCCACTTGTCGGATATAACCCAGACGGGTCGGTTGCCGCAGCCATCGACGGACGTGCTATGTATGCCATGGCCAAGGCAAACAATGCTCATGGCCACCTGCATGTAGATTTTGACGATTAAGTTAGGTCTACGAACATTCAGCAAACACATTAAGGGGTGATTGCTGCTGGTCTTGACGATACTGGAGCACAGACAATGGCCAAACCATTTGCATCCTCTACCGATTTGGAAGCCAAAGAGGAAACATTGGAAGTTTTAGCGGACGGTGTTTATGCATTGACCGCTGAAGGTGACCCCAATGTTGGCGCGATAGAGGGCGAAGATTTCTTAATCGCCTTTGAAGCGCGAGCAACCCCGGTTGCGGCGAACGATTGGCTTGCGAAACTAAGAGAACACACCGACAAACCGATCAAATATCTGGTGCTATCGCATTATCATGCAGTCCGTGTCCTCGGTGCATCGGCATTCAACGCCGAAGAAATAATCGCTCACGAAAAAACCAAATTCCTGATTGACGAGCGTGGCAAGGAAGACTGGGACAGCGAATATGGCCGCATGCCACGTCTGTTCAGAGAGCCAGATTCGATCCCCGGTTTGACACATCCAACGAAAACTTTCAGTGACCGGATGACGATTGATCTCGGCGGATCCCGCGGTGAACTTGTTCTAGAATATTGCGGTCGTGGCCATACCGCTGGTGACATTGTCGCGTGGCTGCCAAAGGAAAAAATTCTTTTCGCCGGTGACCTGGTTGAAGCACAGGCAGCTCTTTACACCGGAGATGCTTTTCATATGGATTGGTCAACGAACACGTTGGACAAAGTAAAGTCTTTCGAAGCGGAAGCCGTCATCGGCGGGCGCGGTGCCATTGCCAAAGGCCGTGAAGCTGTCGATGCCGCCGTGGAACAGACCCGCGAGTTCCTGCTGGGGATGCGTGAGATGACCGGCAAGGTTCACTCACGTGGCGGCACGTTGAAAGAAGCTTTCCTCGCAACGCATGAATTGTTGGAGCCAAAATTTGGCGCCTGGCCAATCTTTGAACATTGTCTGCCGTTTAACGTTCAACGCCTGTGGGATGAGCTTGACGGCATCGACTGGCCGCGCATATGGACCGCTGAGCGCGACCAAGAGGTTTGGGCTCAATTGCAGGACTAGCAATGCCACACTCTGACCGGACCGCCATAGAACCTCGGTCATGGCCGACTTGTAAGGAGAGCATCAGCTTTGTCCTATCAACCACAAACCTATGATGCGGTTATTCCACCGGCCATAAATTCCGGGATTGTTGAGGAAACAAAAGTGCTCGTCGTTGGTGCGGGACCCATTGGCCTTGCAGCCGCTCTTGATTTGTCTCTACACGGTATAGATTGTATTTTGATCAATCGAGATACGCAATTGTCCGATGGATCTCGTGCAATTTGCTACGCCAAACGCCCTCTGGAAATTCTCGACCGCCTTGGGCTTGGCAATAAAATGGTTGAAAAAGGCGTAAGTTGGCATGTTGGGCGCGTCTTCTTCAAAGATGAGACAGAGCCTGTATACAGTTTTGATCTGCTTCCGGTTAAAGATCAAAAAATGCCAGGCATGATCAACATTCAACAATATTACAACGAAGAATTTAACATCGAGGCGCTCAACCAACGTGACAATGTTGACTTGCGGTGGGGTAACGAAATTATCGCCGTCGAGGATCAAGGCGAAAACGTCATCGCAAACATCTCAACGGAAGCCGGCACCTATCAAATCAAATGCCAGTATCTGATTGCGTGTGACGGCGCTCGCTCTACCACGCGCACTTTGTTGGACATCCCCTTTGAGGGTGAAACCTTTCGCGACAACTTTCTAATTGCCGATGTAAAGTTCAAAAATGAACGCCCTACCGAACGCCATTTCTGGTTTGATCCGCCTTTCAATCCTGGACAATCTGCCCTTTTGCACAAGCAACCAGACGATGTTTGGCGCATTGACTTTCAAGTCGGACGCGACATCGATCGCGACGAGATTGTCAAACCGGAAAACATTACGCCGCGCATTAAGGCGATGTTCGGTGATGACCTTGAATTTGAATACGAATGGATCAGTGTCTACGCGTTCAATTGCCGTAAAGTCGATCGCATGATCTCTGGCCGTGTCATTTTTGCAGGAGATTCTGCACATCTAGTGTCGCCGTTCGGAGCACGCGGCGCTAACACCGGCTTTCAAGATCAAGATAATCTTGTGTGGAAGCTGAATCTCGTTATGCGAGAACTCGCACCAAAAGCGCTGCTTGAAACCTACAACGAGGAACGTCTACCTGCGGCAGAAATTAATATCCTCAATTCGACACGCTCGACAGATTTCATCACGCCAAAGAGTAAAATAGCATCGGTGTTTAGAGACGCTGTACTGCAATTATCAAAGCGTTACGAATTCGCTAGACGTTTTGTAAATTCAGGGCGCCTGTCCACTCCTGTACCGTACCCTTGGTCTTCACTGAATACGCCTGATCAACGGCCATGGCCGGGTGGGGTCGAGCCGGGTACAAATGCCATTGATGCGCCGATGACCGAAAACGGAAGAGATGTCTGGCTTCTTGATTCTCTCGGCTGGAGCTTTAAGGCTTTGATTTTCGTTGGAAGTGGAGGGCTTTCTGCGAGCGACAAAACCGCTCTCGAAGCGCTACGAGCAGGGCCTATTCCCTTTGATGTCGTTCTTGTCGGAGAACAAAGCGAGAGTTTGGATGCACCGTTCACATACCTTGAAGACATCAAGGAGATAGCTGCCGCGCGATATTGCGCGGCGCCTGGAACAACCTATCTATTTCGGCCGGACCAATATGTTGCTGCCCGATGGGACACATTTGACAACAACAAACTCGAACAAGCGTTAAAGCGCGCGACTGCAAATTGAGGACATAGTATGACAGAGGCACTTAATTTGACCGCCAACATTCAAGATGCCGATGGGATGTATCAGCTAATTGTCGATATGCATCAAGATTTGACTGAGGAAGAAAGCTTATCTGCGAATGCAAAGCTCATTCTCTTGCTGGCCAATCACATCGGTGATCCCGTGGTAATCGCTGAAGCCACCTCAATCGCACGAGGGGATACACTTGCATGGCGCGAACCGTCCAAATTGCCCAAACACTAAAAGTGAACTAAATACAAAGCGCAAGAGAGGCCACATCGCAGGTATATACTCAAGATGGTAGAAATATCTCATTCAGAGTGTCCTGGAAACAAGGCATGTTATGCTCCTGATAGGCCCCGCCACAGTGCACAAAAACTACGGCGGCAATACAGCTATTTGCGGATGTTGTTAAATATAGAACACTGAATGACCAGACTTCTCAACTCGCTGCGTAAGAGGACCCCCAGGGCTTCGTCGCGTACTAAACTTTTTGCGAACATTGCTGGATCACATTAGAAAAGTTTGGACTACTTGGTGCACATGAATCCCACATGGATCACCATACGACGCTTTGGAAACAGCTTGATGCCAGGAATCCAGACAAGGGCTACGGATGCCAGGGCGACTACAAGAACACATGGGTTTGGTTCGATAACTGGATTACGCGCGTGCTCGCACACTGTAGGGAGAATGAGGAGCGATACGCTTAGCGATACTTCATACCTGGAAGATCAACATCGAGTTGGGCCGCACATCAATCCACGCGGCAGAATAGTCCCAGAATTTGGACTATTTTTGATTTCAAGTGGTACCTATTGTGGTACCTGTGCCGGTTTCGGTAAAGAAAAAGGGCTTAGCGAAAATCCGCTAAGCCCTTGTTTTCATTGGTTTCACGTTGGTTGCGGGGGTAGGATTTGAACCTACGACCTTCAGGTTATGAGCCTGACGAGC
>JAJFIN010000018.1 GCA_021774955.1 Alphaproteobacteria bacterium
GGCAGGCGAACCGGCTTTTATCCATGAAAAGCGAAAAACGTCAACAGTTTCTTGGATCAAATACTCAAGCTTCTTCGCCCGCTCAGCACTCACGTTATCCTTAAGCTGAAATTCAAAATGTCCTTCTACTTCTTCCAAAAATGTAAAGTTTTCTCGCTCCGGCGTGAAAACAACACAATGGCGGTCTCTTAAGTCATCAAAACACGATATGGAACTCATATATATGGTTTCGAGTTCCACAGATTGTATATTACGTTGAGTTGTCATATTTTTACTCCCACCAGGTTTTTATCCTTACACATTACGCTATACTGTTTTGTGCGTGGATAAGTTTTTTATACTGCGGAAAAGCGAAACAATCTGCCGGGAATGACGGACATCCGCAATAACTTTTAAGCGCCGGTGAGTAGCATTTGTTCGTATGGGTCTGCAAGGCTGTAAGAACAGTCTTTTTTACGCAACTTAAAGCGCGGAAAAAGTGTACCTTTCTAATTCGGTATTTCACTAGCCAACCGGACCTATTATATAATTCGAAACTCCCGGATATTGAGCGTTTCACCTGAACTTCCCTTTTCCCAAATTTAATATTTGTGCACATCAGTTAGATATTCAATTACACCCTAACGCCTCCGCCAAACTTTGCGGATTTTGCCTCACTGCTTGCTGTTCAAGAAATGTTAATTCGTGAAAAAATGTCAGCCCGGATCGTCTCTCTATTTCGGCAATGGGCTTCTGATAGTCACAGAAGTCTTTTTTGCGCGCCGTGTCCTGATCGAGAATGAATGCGACATATTTCACATCACCACCTTCTTTGATGGCCAGAATCTTCCAATACCCGCTTGGCAGAAGATGGATCTCATCTGCTTTAGGTAAGGCCTCCATTGGCCGTTCGTAAAGTGGACCCGTCATCACATAGACAGCTGATACATTTTCATCGTCAATCAGTTTGCGGGCTGCTTCTTCCAATTTTTTCCAAGGACCTTGATTAAGAGCACTCTTTTGAGGCGTGATGTTGGACAGATAGTTTGTTTCTCGCCAAAATGGCGTCCCGGAGAAGCTCGCCAATGGGACTTGGTGCCCCCTGTCTGTATGAAGCCTGGCGTTGGCGTTCTTATAGTCAGCAGGTTCCAGCGTCTCATCAGCAGAAAGGCGGGGGTCTGCTTTCCAGTCTCGTGTTTTGCCTGAGCCAATAGTGTCAGCCGTAATTTTGTAGGCCGCCCAGTCCGCTAGTTTGGTGAGGTCGTTGGAGCTCAGGATGTATATTTCAGTGATGATCAGATCGTTGGTTTGGGGAGACCCATAGGGGCAACCGTACAGGCAATGCTTGCTGTGGATTTCTTGAGAGTTGGCCGGAAAACTGATGAGGGCTAAGGTAAGTGCCGCGAGCAGGAACCGCATAGGTGAACTCCATTAGGTCAGCAATAAAGAAAGGGCTAACCTAGCAGTTATGGACGATAAAGACATCTGGCGCACGGCACGGCTGCTCATTGACCAGCAAGGCGAGGATGCTGCCCTACATGCCGCCCAAATGGCCGATGAGCTCCTAGAAAAGGGCGATATTGAGGGTCAGAGTGTGTGGATGCGGGTCCTGAAAGCCATTGAATCGTTCCAGGAGAAGCAAACTGACCAGACAATGCATTGAGCTTTGAGTTATCCACGGGTCCAATGGGGTGAATTACAATGGTCGTATTGAGGAAAGAGAGGGAGTTGATCATTGATGCCAAGTAAACGCCTAACTCAATTGGGGCTCAACCCTGAGGAAATTCGACGTGCAAAGAAACGCACTATCGAGTTTGCGGCATCAAATCTCATTGAGACATACGGCAATAAAGCCATTGGTCTAGCTATAGATGAGTGCCTGACGACATTACCGGATGGAGAAGGAAACCGCTTTTGGTCACGCGTACTGCAAGAGGTGAAAAATCAGCTTGGTGTCGAAGGTGGCGGGTGGAAACATTAAAGCGTCCAGATTAAACGGAGCAAATCGATTGCCTCTACTGAAGCTAGGGAGTGCCACACAACCCAACAATGATTGCATAGTAGGTGATTGCGTAATCTGTATTAGGTCATTCAATGAGTTGGAGAAAAGATGAAACATGCTCAATTAAGATATGTTTTTCGTTGAAAAATCCAGCATTTTTCTGGATTTAGAGCGGCACATAGTCACCAGGAGCTAAGCCATCAAAAATGCATATCCTACTATCGGTTGAATTTAATGATTTGCCCCCTTGACCTGACCCCGTCAACTTTAAACAACAGTAGAAACTGAAACCGCAGGGTGTCTAGGATACTCGGGGCTTTTCACTGCAAGTTGCTGACGTAAGGTCGGGATCTCGGCTTCACGCCGTGAACTCGACATGGTAGTGTCAAGAATCTTTCGCACTTTCAGATTTGGGTTAGCGGCTCCGGCTTGGTTTACGCACTGATCTGATTACTGACTTCTTGCTGCTTGAGAAGTTCCATCGAGAGATAGCGTTTGGTGCTCCACTTGGTTCCGGCTATGTGCCTCAACCTGGCGGCCGCCAGGTTGAGGCATGAATTTCCATCTGGAAACGCGCCGACCACGCGGGTGCGCCTGCGGATCTCGCGCATGATGCGCTCAAGCGGGTTGTTGGTCCGGATGCGCCGCCAATGTTCTTGCGGAAAGGCGTAGTAAGCCAATGTTTCATGGGCATTCTCGGAGACCATCTGGGCGGCTTTGGCGAGCCGCATATCCTTCAGTTTAGCAATCACGTCCCCGACCTTTTTCAGCGCTGTGTCGTGGCTCTCCTGGGCGTGGATTGCTTTGAGCATGATGGCCACTGCCTTCACCTTTGTCGCCGGTACGTGGGAGAAAATGTTCCGATACCAATGAACCGTGCAGCGCTGCCAGCCCGCGTCGGGATAGTATTCCCCAGCGCTCTCCATAAGGCCCATGCAGGCGTCCGAGATGATTAGGCGGACGCCCTTTAATCCGCGCCCCTTCAAGTGGCGCAAAAAGCCCGACCAGCCGCTTCTATCCTCCTTGTGGCCTTCACAAATGCCGAGGATCTCCCGGTAGCCTTCGTCGTTGACGCCAATCGCCACCAGCAAAGAGATGTTCTTAATCTCACCCGCCCAGCTGCGCTTCATGACAATGCCGTCGAGATAAACGTAAGGGTGCGTGCCTTCGATTGGCTGGTTCCGCCACGCCTGGATCTGGGTATAGATTTTCTTGTTGAGGTTTGAGATCGTGCCGGGCGAAACCCGCGTACCCCACAACGCCTCAGTGATATCCTCCACCCGGCGTACCGACACACCGGCCAAATACATCTCAATCAAGGCTTCTTCGACAGAGCTTTCCCGGCGGCGATAGCGCTCAATGATCGCTGTTTCAAATGTCTGGCGTCTCAGCTTCGGGACTTTCAGCGTCACTTCACCGGCTTTGGTGTGAAGTTGGCGCTCATAATGGCCCGCGCGGGTGTCCTGGCGGCCAGCCGTGCGCTCATACTTCTCAGCCCCGACAAGCCGATCAGCCTCCGCGTCAAGCAAGGCGTTCAACGTTTCTTCAACGCTGCCGCGCACCAGCTTATCCAGGTGACCCCGGATCCGCTCGTCGTCGATCTGGATCACATTACTCAGCGACGGGCCCGGCAAATTCGTGTTATCCTTATCCATGGTGGTTCCTTTTTGTGGCTTGAGTGATTGATTCGCAAAACCAATTTTACCCAAGCCGGAACCACCAACCCTCAGTCAAATGTGCGAAAGAATTTATACGTTATC
>JAJFIN010000171.1 GCA_021774955.1 Alphaproteobacteria bacterium
ACGCATCTTGCACCGATATCAGACTATTACCGTGTCTTCCCAACCTCGGATGGTTATATCTCGATTGCCGCGGCAACGGATGAGCAATGGCAAGGCGTCTATGAAGTGACGGGTCGCCACGACCTTAATGATGATCCACGCTTTGCCAATATGCTCACGCGCAGCACCCATGTGAAGGACTTACTTGCCAGTGTCAAAGATAGTTTCCGCGAACTCACGACTGAGAAAGCCTTAGAACTCTTACGCGGCCACGATGTACCGAGCGCGCGCTGCCTGCACCGCGATGAAATTCACGACCATCCTCAAGTGATTGCCATGGAAACGCTGGCCCTTGAAGAACACCCTCTCTTGGGGTCGATGCGGGTCGTCGCGCCACCGGTTCGTTTTGACGAAATGCGCAATCCACCGGGCGCACCTGTGCCATCACTGGGTGAACACACCGATGTGGTGATGGCCGAGCTCGGTATTCCCGAAGCAGAACGTCAAACCTTATTTGAGGAAGGCGTTGCCGCCCGACCCGGCTGATATTGTTCGATCACGCGTTCTGGGTATTTTGGATAAAGGTTATTACAAATATCGACGTATCAACAATGCCATGAGCAAGGATCAGTGGTAAAAGACGGCGCTTCATCCGTATCAGGAACAGCGTTGCCAAGACAACACCCATGAGGCCGGTCAGCAACATACCCGAGGCCCCTTGTGACACATGGGCAAGTCCAAACCAGATCCCTTGCACACTGACAGCAATGGCAAGACCCAAACGTGTGTTGCCGCTGATCGTGGTCAAGCGGTGAAGTACGATGCCGCGAAAGAAAACCTCTTCACCGAATGCGATCAATGGCCAGATGATGATGAAGATTTCAAAAAGCAGGTCTGATAATTTTGGAGACAGAGTCTCGACGGCAGTATGGGTTTCCGGTGAACCCAAGAGCGAGAATATAAGTGCACCACCCACCACGTAAGTGATGCCAATAGCCGCCATCGCAACGAGTGTATCTTTTCTCAATTGTACTGGTGAGCCCATTGACCCAAGACCAAGATCTACCAAACGATCACCGCGGGTGATTGCGAGCAAAGCGGTGGCAGCAAGCACGGCGATCATCGTGATCGGCCCGACATCCTTTATGCCAAAGAACCTCAACGAAAAGGCGGCCCAAAACACGGTCGCCAATATGATCAGATCGACCATCGCACGACTTCGCTGATTCGGATCCTTGGTCATCACCATGCTCATAAGCTCCCGCAATTCTGGCGAATTTCTCTTTATTAGAACCATATTCTAATTCTATTTTTGTTGAAAGCAACCCCAAATTATGGCAGGCTGTGAACTCAATTTGGTTTGTCGGAAATAAGCTGAAGAAAGCCTGTCATGCCCTTGACCGCATTACCTGTCGTGAAGCCAACACAGCAAAAACGTAGTGCTGAAACCCAGCGTAAAATTCTTGCTGTTGTTGAACGTCTGATTCAGAAAGGACAATTCGACAAGGTCAATGTGCAAGAAATCGCCCGCCAGGCCGGTTGCTCTATCGGTGCGTTTTACGGACGGTTTTCAGATAAAAATGCCGCGCTGTTTGGGTTTTATGACGTACGCTGCGAAAAGCTGGAACAATCAGCACAAGATATCTTGACACTAGACCGGCCCTCCAAGCGCGCCCTCTCCGACATCCTTGATGACTTTATTGAATCCATCGTGAACCTCGATACTGAGCATGCACATTTTCTGCGGGCCAGTGCGGTGCTTAGCGGCAGCGAACGCGCTCAACCTTTTCTCAAGCGCGCACAAATGATGAACGCCAATATCCTCAACCTTCTGTCCTTACTGCTTGAAAAACGAGGCGGCGAATTCGAACACCCTCACCCGCGTGTCGCTGCTCAATTCGTGCTGGCAATCGTCGGCAGTCTTTCACGAGAAGCTGTTCTGGTCGGTGAACATCTCGCACAAGAACAATTCGATTGTCAGAGTTTTACGGACGAGTTGAAGCGTGCCATTTACGGATATCTTGGAGTAAAACAAAACAACGCCCTTCCCAAGTGAATTACTCCCACCCGCTCCAATCGACCCAACGGCCGTGGAAATCCGCGCGCGCAAGTTCGCGCGTTTCACCATTTGGCCATAGTGTCAGTGACAAAGCAGCGCTGTTTCTTCCGTCGGCCTCCAGTCGAAGCCAAGCGAGCGGGGCTGTATTTGTGGCGCGGGTGCCGGCATCGCGAATGATAGCCTCCCCTTTGGCTTGATCTTCGTCGCTCATATATTGCCACATGATGGTGTGATAGATCGTGTGTGTTGCGCCTTCGCGTGGTTCGGCTAACCGTCCCTGCAACCACTCGATGGTATCTGCTTGGATAATCTCGTGGTCATGCATCTCGGCGATTGAAATAGCGGCGCGGGTTCTGGCAAGACGTTCATATTGATCGGGCCAAAGATAGGACAGCAACCTTAAACGCTCATCTGCATCAGAGATGTCCACGGGCATCAAGTCACACGCTTCTCGAGACAACACTTCGATGGCACTTTCAATTGGTTTAGCGCCTTTCCACTCCGGTGATAGCTTGACAGGTGATGACGGCTTTCCCCACTCAACTTCTCCAAGGTGATAATGAAACTCATCCCAGTGAAGATTGAGACCGGCGCTCGCTCCGACTTCAGACATGACCAGCGGAAGCTCTGTTAGAGCACTAATCGTCATAAACCCGGGAAGCAGTGCATTGGTGCGCCTCACCTCATTGGTCTGCGGTGGACTTTTCATGAAGTTGAGAAGAAATGTTTCGTGATCCGAAAAGGCTGCGTCTAAGGCGCTCCAAATCGCATCATCATCTTTATCCTGATGGTTGGGGGGATAGACTGAACGGAGAGCATCACACGAGTTGTTGAGAACGAGCGCATGAAGCCCGCCGGCTAGGCGCAAGGCAACAGCAGCCCCTATTCCACTAATATCGCCAGGCCAATTGATCATTGTTTGCGCGAGGTCGCCATCAGGAGTGAGGCGTTCTGCAATCAGATTGAAAATGCGACCGGTGAAGGGAGACCCCAGATGGGAACATGCTTTGGCCTGTATCCGAAAAGCTTCACGCAGTTTGTCTTCACTGGATTGGGTCACCTGGTTGTGTTTTGAGGCCGAATTTTCACTCACAAATTGTACTCCATGTCTCGGTTAAATTGCATCGGCGGTATGGCGG
>JAJFIN010000172.1 GCA_021774955.1 Alphaproteobacteria bacterium
TGCTCTGAAAGTGGCGGATGGGACGCAAAAGGATGGTTTCGCAGTGAAGAAAAATGGTGCCGCAGGAGAGAATTGAACTCTCGACCTCTCCCTTACCAAGGGAGTGCTCTACCACTGAGCCACTGCGGCATTGTTGTTTCATGTGACCTAGCCAGCCCACACCCCCTTCCCAACCACCCCTAGGGTACCTTATCGGGTGGTTGGGCGGGGGTGTGGGCAGGTGATGCCATTTGGCGTAGCCAGCAAAAAGCTCCTATAGCGCAGTGCGCCGGGCTTGAAAAGGGAAAGATGTGCCGTCGTTTTCGCACATTGCCTTTGGAACAGGGGCCGTTTAAAAACATCGGTGTTGGACATCCCAATGTTTTGAATGCGGGCAGATCAGTTATGACCGAGATGGATGACGCGAGCGGCAAAGGCTCTGACGGAAAACCCGTTGCAAAATCCCGCGAAGATCGTCTGTCCGAAGCCCTGCGCGCCAACCTCCAACGCCGCAAAGGCCAACAACGCGCCCGCAACCAATCGCAAGCGCAGGCGCAATCGAGATTGCCAGCACGGGGCAAGCCAGGCGGCAAGTAGAGGCGATTTGCAGTCCGTTTGAGCAGGAGATAACAGGAAAAGAATTGTGAGCTTTTTCTATCTATTACCCCATGCTCTATGAACCGGCGGCGAAGATATGATGCATCTGAAACGTGCCGGATAGGTGCTGCCGCGAATGATGCGTTTCTTTTAGTCTTGAATCATCAGGCCGCACAGAGGAAGGGAGCATCTCACCGGGCGATTCCATTCCCAGTTCTTCAAAGCGGTTCCGGATGACCCTGCTGACATTCTGAATTGCCTGAGCGATATTGCCATCAAGCACATAGCCGAGCATACCACCCTGTCTGACTTGCGCGGCATACTGCCCACGAATAAAGCGCAATATGCCATGGGTCACATATTCAGAGGTATAGGGACGAATCCCATGATCACCGACGACATTAAGCCGTTTGCACTCAAGACAGAAATAGATGTCTTCACGAGGCACCAACAGTAAAAACACAATATCCATTCTTCCCTGATCCTCGCCTACCGCAGGATCAAGCTCAACCATTTGAGGAAGTATGTGGAAAGGTAGACAGCAGGTAATCTGATTCTGGCGAAGACAACGGCATAAAGTTTCGGTCGTTGGATCTTCGCGGGCATCTGAAGCCAGTGGAGGCATCGACTCCCAAGTTGAAATAACAAGGTCCAAAATATCCGGCACTAGTGTATCGATCAGATCTATCCACTCATCCGGTGCACCAATCAGAGTCATGCCTTCTCCTTGCGAGAATGCAAGAGAATGGTTCCGGCAATTTCATCCGCATCGTTGAGCGCCGCCGTCTGTGTCCAATACCTCTGCCCAATGGGCTTAACGACATAGAGCTTGTTCTTATCAAACATCATTATACCCCGGACCGGGTCAATCGTCCTTTGCTTGCGGGGGATAGCCTTGCGCAACCGATCAAGCGAATGGAGTACATCTTCGCCTGCTGCGTCCATCGGCGTGTCAGCTTCTGATCGAGGGAATTTTTCCAGCACCGCAACGCCGATCCCAAGCCTATTTGAAGAGACCGTCATACCCCGGACGACATCTGGGCCATTCTTCGCCCGCTGATTAAGCATGCCACAAACGCGTTCCATGTAAGCGGCTTGCTGCTCCACGGTGCTTTGCTTTACGGTCGGAACCGGCATCCGATTTTGCGTGGGTTGGATACTTGGAATAATGACGTTGAGGGTGTCCTCTATTAGAAACTTCTCCAACGGCTGAACATCGAAATATTCCTCTATGAGAGGTTCAATTTCAGCTGTTGCATTCTCAATCGCATAAGCTCGACCAAGAATGCTGTTCTCAGTTTGCTGTGACACGGCATCAACAATATTTGCAACCCTATCCACAATTTCCTTAGCGCGTTTTTTTTCTGGTAGTTGTTCAGGAAACGGCATTGGTAACCGAAGTATTTCCTGAACATGAACTTCCGGGCGATACACTCCCCAATTTGAGGAGGTGTGAAACATCAAAAACTTTGCCAAAGATGTCCGTAGATAAGCGGCCAGAAAGATGAGGAGATTGCGGTCTTCTTTCGGCCCGTGAATGCCTCTCAATGCATGTTGAAAACTGACATCAAAATCGGCATAAGCGATTCTCTGAAAACCCTTGGTTATCAGGACATGAGGAGCTTCAAAAATTTCCGTGTTTGTATTCGATTTTTGGCGGATAGTAATTTTTTTTGAGTTCAGATCCTCACAATCCGCCGGTAGTAGAAAAAGATCGATTTCTTTGCTCGTTGCCTGAATGAACTTTTTTGAGGGCAGCGTAATGGTTTTTGCTTTTTTTTGATCGTCATTGTTTCCTGCTGGTTGGAAACCTTCTGCCCTAACCCAAGGTTTCGCGCTGCCCCTCTCAGATGGAGAGCGAACGTGGTCACGCAGTCGGGGATAAAGAGATAGCCTGTCAATAAGCCGTAGTTCACGTGGTGAAGCCCAGAATTTCTGATTCCAGATCTGTGGGGCATCAAACCCGTCAAGATCGTTCAGAAGGTCTTTGACCTGGATTTCCGTTCTGTCCGCTGGGGAAATGATGATGACTTCCGCCTGAGTAACTGTCCAATCCGCCTTAGGACTCCAGTATTCGATAGGGCGAGGTCGAATCTCATGCCTTTCATTCTTATAGCTAACGACGATTGCCGGATGAATGGCCTCATTAAAAAGAAACTGGCGCAAATCAGCCAAATTCAATACACGTTCAATTCCATGCTGACTTACCCATGTTTTCTGAAACTCTATCGCTTTCGGGCCGTGGTTAAACAAAACCCCATGAGGAAGCACAAGGCATATCCGGCCGCTGGCGAGTACATGCTCTGCGGCTTTCCACACAAAAGCCGTAGCGATTTGTTTATCCGGTACAGGTTTATAGTTCTCCTTGCACCATTGGCCTGCCGGTGTTTCTGCTGTGGCAATACTACCCCAGGGGGGATTACCGACCACAAGGTCGGCATTTTCGGGAAAAGCTTCCTCTTTTTGAAAGAAGTCTGCACACCGAATGTTTTTATTAGGTAGATCCGCGCCATTCCTATTTTCATGCGCGGTGTTGATTACTAGACGCGGCAATGCACGTCCTTTTTTTTGAAGCTCCTGAATATCTCTTGGGGTCAGTTGATCAAGATAAGCCAGATAGAGACTGAAAGCTGTGATGCGGCACGCTGTGGGATTTATGTCCACACCGAACAGGCTTTCTTGTAACAATTGCATCAATTCTTTTGCCCGACGGGGGTTACGTGCGTTTGGGTTTGCCTGCTTCCATTCCTCTGCTATGCGGTTGAACAATCCGACTAGAAAAATTCCCGAACCACAAGCTGGGTCGAGAAATTTTTTCCCTAATAAGGTATCGAACCCTTCGAGGGCAGAATCCAATACGATCTCGGCAAGGAACCTGGGTGTATAAAACGCACCGTCCTGCTGATCCGACGCTTTGAGAAAGTACTCGTAAATTGCGCTGATTGTTTCAATTGGAATAAAGCCAAAATCATAGGGCCAGAAGGTTTGCTGACCACTTCGGACCTGTGTCCCATGGAAAAAATCATTCAGGACTTGAATGTGTTTATTTGTGATTTGGCGTGACTCTACCTTTAGGTCGTCACGAAACAGATCTCCGTTAAAATCAACTGCGAGCTTATCGAAAAGCTTGTAAAGGGCTGCCTTGGCATCTCTTACAGGCTGAATTTTTAGAACATCACTCAGATGCCTCTTATCTTCAAAACCGAGTGCGTGCAGATAGTTTTCTCCTATCACTTCCCGATCAAACAAATAACAAGTGAAAACGAGGCGACAAAGCAGTGCATCGAGAACACTCGGTGCAATGTTGCGCCCTGTATGATCATCAAGAACTCCACGTGTATCCCGCAGGTTATTCAGCAGATCGCGATCGATGCGGTGGTCAGGGTCAAAGGAGCGGGCGTGTTGTCTGAAAAACTCTCCGGACTCTACGGATACAAGAAACTCGCGAAGTCCCTCTGAAACCCGGTCAAGCGTTTTGACAAGAGCGGGTAAAGTGTCTTGCACTTGATCTTTTGGTACAGGCCGAGACATGCCGGAGTAGATATGGACCCGGTCTTTAGAAATCAGCACAAGGATCGGCGCGCCACCATGATTCCAGAACTGGCGATGAAGTTTCAGCACCTCACTCGTCCTGATTTCCTCGACCTGTTTAAAATAAAGAAGAGGGGCATTCTCCACACAGAGAATACCGTCCAGTTTCAGTAGATCAAAAGCATGCCGCAGCACGTGCGCCTGCGGAACCGACGATGTCAGATCATCTTTGCCGGAAAAGAAATTGGGATAATTTCGCTTGCTGATTCCAAAATCTTTTCGCCAGTTCGCAGCGGCATTAGCACTCATTGATGCCCTCCTCCTTGATACTCAGGGAAAAAGGACTTCCAATAAACTGTTGGTTTCGGAACATCGAGTTTTTGGTTAGGGCAGGAGATAAATAGGGATGGAACATTACATAAGCTGTTAGCTTTTCGCGCTTCTTAGAAATCGCAATTTCCCATTCATCCAACATGAAGCTTCGTACTCCTTAGATCTATCTAATTGTGATAGATTTAGTAACTCACCTTAGTCAAGAACAAAACAAGAACATATACAAGCGATATGCATAACAACCGGTCCATTACCCCTTGAGCCGCACGCCGGGGCCGCCGCCATTCTCGGCAATGAATATGACGCCTGCAGCTTCCAGCGTGGTGCGAATAGAGTCGATCGAGCGTGACTGCACACCCCGCCCGCCCTCAAATCGTGTCACTGTTGCAGGGGCTACATTTGCGGCTTTTGCGAGATCACGAACGCCCCATCCAAGGGCAGTCCGTGCCATCTTGCACTGAATAGGTTTCATAAGATAACTTTGATATAAGTAATTAGTACACTGTGCTCATTTTTGCTTGACGCGCGATTCGAGACTGCGCACAATGTATTTTGTTTTTAGTACGAAGCAAGCATTGGCGATTCTCGCTGAAAACCATTTAGCGGCCCGACAAGGCGCTAGTAACACCTTGTCGAGCCTAACCAAACCAACCTTGAAAGGAGGTCGGCATGGCTGATCACACGCCTATCACAAATCGCAGACAATTGTTAATCGGGACCAGCGCTTTGGCGCTCACAAGCGTAGCACTCCCAGCAGCCGCGCTGGCGCCGGCCGCTTTGCAGAACCCGGACCCTCTGGGTCGCGACCCGGCCCACCTGGCCTATTACTGGGTCAGGGAGGCAGAAGCCAAATTGCGGGTCTTTACCGGCGGGCGGGAGGGCTACAATAAGCTCTACAATGACCTGGCCGCCGCCGAAGAAGCCCTGGCGGAAACCGACGCGACCAGCTTGATGGGGGTTCACGCCAAACTAAAACACATCATTACCGTGATGGATTGGGGCGTTCATGACCGGTGCATCGAAGCCCATCTATGCCGCTCGGCGCTCGATGACCTCAACCAGATGATCGTGGCGACACCGCCCGACTTTGCGTTTGACTTCGGGAGGCTGTCATGAGCGCGGCGGGCACTGAAAAGAACTGGCAGGCTTATGGCGGTGATCCGGCTTATATCGCCTATGCCCGGGCCAGGAAGGCCGAAGCAGAGGTCAATGCCTTTAGCGGCGACAGCGACGGGCCGGAATATGACGCTCTGTTTGCGTCCTATATCGCCTTGGAACGGAAATTGGCGGCAACGCCCGCCACCAGCCTCGTGGGTGTGCTGGGCAAGATGAAGCGTCTGGCTTCGGACCAAGGGTGGCGGTCGGACGATCCCTGGCTTGCCTCCTGCTTCGGCCTTGCGGTGCTGGACGATCTGCGCCGTCTGATTGCGGCCCAGGATGAAGCGGATAGAAAAGTTTGTGCTGAGAGCGATGAGGATCAGAAGAATTACGATTTTGATTCGATGGAAGATACGATCTATAACCTCAGGGCGGCGGCGGCTTTGTTTACCGATCTGGCTATGGGCGGCGGTTCCGAACTGAACCAGTCCGATCTGTATTTTCTGGCCAATGCCATCGCCAGCGAGGCCGATACCCTCTACCGTCTCCATTACGGCCGCGCCCCGGATTAGGCGTGTGGCTGTACTGATGAATTATGAGGGTAGTTACCTTAATTCCGTATCAAGAGTATCTTTCCATGGTTCGAGATAGCGCTAAAGCGCCCCTCACCATGACGTCAATATTTATGTCATCCTGGTCTCGAAGGGTGTGTGGGATTTAGAGGGGCCGTTACCTTAATTCCCAGCGCCGCCCCCTTCCCGCCGCAAAATCGCCCTCTTGCCCCTATTCCCTCTGCTCTCAAAACTAAGGCTTTCGGGGGCGGGCAAGACCGGGTAAAACGCGAGGTCTTTGGGCGCGGGTGATCTCGGCAATGAATTGGATGAGTGATGGATTGTATTGAAATTGAGGGCGGCATGCCGCTCCATGGTGAGATCCCGATTAGTGGAGCGAAGAATGCGGCGCTGCCGTTGATGGTGGCGAGCCTGCTCACCGATGAGGCGTTGCATCTATCGAATGTGCCGCATCTGGCCGATATCACGTCGCTCGCTAATATTTTGGCGCAGCACGGGGTCGAGATCGATGTCCAGCGCGAAGGCGGCGATATTGGCGGCGATGTGGTGGTGATGCGCGCCGCTGAGATCACTAGTACCACGGCGCCCTATGACCTGGTGCGCAAGATGCGGGCGAGCTTTTGGGTGATTGGACCACTGGTCGCGCGCTGTGGCCATGCCATTGTGTCGTTGCCGGGTGGCTGTGCGATCGGGACACGGCCGGTCGATCTGCATCTGATGGGGCTTGAGCGTTTGGGGGCTGAGATTGAGCTGGCTGAGGGTTATGTGACGGCGCGGGCGCCCAAGGGGCTTGTCGGGAATGAGGTTGAGTTTCCGTTTGTCTCGGTCGGGGCGACAGTCAACCTGATGTTGGCGGCAAGCCTGGCTAAGGGCGAGACGGTGTTGCGGAATGTCGCTTGCGAGCCGGAGGTGACAGACCTTGCGACCTGCCTCATCGCTATGGGCGCCAAGATCGAGGGGCTGGGCACGCGCAAGTTGCGGATCCAGGGCGTCGAGCGGCTGAGCGGTGCGCGGCACCGGGTTTTGCCCGACCGGATCGAGACCGGCACCTATGCCATGGCGGTCGCGGCGGCCGGTGGCGAGGTGGTGCTTAAGAATGGTGTCGGAAGGCTTAATTCCGCTGTTATTCGCGTGTTAAAACAGGCGGGCGTCGAGGTCACCGAAGTGGCCAATGGGCTCCAACTTATTAAGAACGGCGCGCGGCATAAAGGCGTCGATATCGAGACCGAAGCCTTTCCGGGCTTCCCGACCGACCTCCAGGCGCAGTTCATGGCGCTGATGGCGACGTGCGAGGGAACGTCAAAAATCCGCGAGACGATCTTTGAAAACCGGTTCATGCATGTCCCAGAGCTGGCGCGGATGGGCGCGCAGATTTCAGTCGACGGCGATTGCGCGACGGTGACCGGTATCGAGCGGCTGAAGGGTGCGCCGGTCATGGCGACGGATCTCCGGGCCTCGGTGAGCTTGGTGATCGCAGCGCTCGGCGCGGAAGGTCTGACGTCGGTTAATCGGGTTTATCATTTGGATCGCGGCTTTGAGCGGCTGGAAGAAAAGCTTTCGGCGGTCGGCGCAACGATCCGGCGGGTGCGGGCTTAAAGCGTTTTCTTGCAATTCCCGCCGATTCCAGCCATGTCATGGCTTTGCCTTTTAAACGAGACCCGACGCCCGTGACCCAGCGCCTTGCTCTGATTGCCGAAGATCCTGAAGACCTTGAGATCCTTGCCGCCCGTGTACAAGACGCGATTCTGCGGGTGGCCGACATTGCCTATGTCGCCAAGCGCCGGCAAGTGGCTTTGGTGATGGCGCGGTTCATGTGGGAAGAGGTTGACCCAGACCGGCGCCAGCCGCTCAAAGGCCGTCGATTTCATCGGACCCAGGCCGGGCTTCATTTTAACGGTGTGGCAAACCTTCAGGCTCAGAATATCGACCGTGAGGATCCGGAGGCTTTGCTATCGTTGCTATCGATTGACTGGCAACCAGCAGAAAATGGCGCGGGTACAATCCTTCTGGTGTTCTCCGGTGGCGCGACTTTGCGCATGGATGTTGAATGTATCGACGCGACCCTAAACGATATCGACACGCCGTGGGTGACGGAGAACCTGCCTGATCACCAGATTGACAAAGACGTTTGAGTAATCCCCATGGTCCTGAGACTCGATCATTCGCATAAAGACTTTGAGACGCAGTTCTCTCAACTGCTCGCGATGAAACGCGAGACGTCGGATGACGTGAGTGCGGTCGTTAAGGGCATCATCGAAGACGTGCGGTCAAACGGCGATGAGGCTCTGATACGGCTGACAAAGAAGTTTGATCGTCTCGACTTGGCTCCAGAGGAATTACGTATTTCGGAGGCCGAAATTGATCAAGCCCTCGGACAATGTACGCCTGTGGAGATAGATGCCCTCACCTTCGCTGCCAAACGTATCGAGGACTATCACCAGCGACAGGTTCCACAAGATGCGCTTTATACGGATGACCAAGGCGTACGTCTTGGTCACAAATGGACGGCGGTTGAAGCGGCGGGCCTTTATGTGCCGGGTGGAACGGCGAGCTATCCGAGTTCGGTTTTGATGAATGCGATCCCGGCCAAGATCGCCGGTGTCGAGCGCATC
This sequence comes from Alphaproteobacteria bacterium, assembly GCA_021774955.1. GTDB lineage: Bacteria > Pseudomonadota > Alphaproteobacteria > M2410 > M2410 > JAJFIN01. The sequence continues at coordinate 8,723 of JAJFIN010000172.1, forward strand.
GTCATGACGGTACCGACCCCTGACGGAAATCTGAACCCGCTTGTTCTCGCGGCCGCGCGTGAGGCGGGCGTGTCTGAGATCTACCGCATCGGTGGTGCGCAAGCGATCGCAGCGATGGCCTATGGCACACAAACCATCGACCCTGTCGATGTCGTGGTCGGGCCGGGCAATGCCTATGTCGCGGCGGCTAAACGCGAGGTTTTTGGCCACGTTGGCATTGATATGATTGCCGGTCCTTCGGAAATACTCGTTGTCGCGGAAGGTGACAATGATCCGGATTGGATCGCTGCGGATCTCCTCAGCCAAGCCGAACACGATGTCTCATCGCAATCGATTCTGATCACAACTGACTCAGGATTTGGTGATGCCGTTGAGACGGCAGTCGAACGACGTCTCGAAACTTTGCCACGGGCGGACATCGCAAGAACGAGTTGGAATACATTCGGCGCTATCATCAATGTCGATAATCTGGATCAAGCCATCGGGCTCGTTGATCGTCTGGCTCCGGAGCATTTAGAACTTGCGGTTAACGAGCCTGACGCACTTGCGGCCAAGGTCCGCAATGCCGGTGCGATATTTCTTGGGCGCTACACACCGGAAGCCGTCGGCGATTATGTAGCGGGCCCCAACCATGTTTTACCAACCGCTCGTAGCGCACGGTTTTCGTCCGGATTGTCGGTTCTCAATTTCATGAAACGAACCTCCTTGATCGGTTGCGATGCGAATAGTCTCGCGGCCATTGGCGATGCTGCTCAAACATTGGCTAAAAGCGAAGGGCTCGACGCACACGGGCGCTCCATCTCGCAGCGATTAAACAGACGCGGACCGGAGGGTTAGTCGATGAATGACACTCCTCCACCCGAAGACCAAAAGAATTATAAGATTTGCGACATTGTTCTTGAAGAAGCGACCATTGTACGGCGCTCACCTGATGTCGAGCATGAGCGCAATGTCGCGATCTTTGACCTCTTAGAAGATAACCACTTTGCCCCCAGGGGCTCTGACGGCGGACCCTATCATCTGCGCTTGCGGATTGAAGAAAACCGACTGGTTTTCGATGTCCGCATTGAAGAGGACATTGAACACGGTCAGGTAATCATCTCACTCACGCCCTTTCGCCGCATCGTCAAAGACTACTTCATGGTTTGCGAAACCTATTTTGACGCCATCAAAACTGCCGCCCCGTCGCAAATCGAAGCCATCGATATGGGCCGCCGCGGTCTCCACAATGAAGGTTCTGAAATCCTCCGAGAGCGGCTTAATGGCAAAGTCGAGATCGACTTTGACACCGCGCGTCGATTGTTCACGCTGATCTGCGTCTTACACATTAAAGGGTAAGACAGTGCCAGAGACCAACTTGGAAGAGCTTCCCGCTAGCGTGCTATTTGCGTGCAACCTGAATGCCGTGCGCTCGCCGATGGCGGCCGGTATTATGCGCTATTGGTTTGGCTCACGTTGTTATGTCGATTCGATTGGTGTACGGATTGGTGAGCTGGACCCTTTCGCGGTTTCGGTGATGGATGAGATCGGTATTGACATTTCGGCACACACACCGAAATCGTTTGAGGATTTGATGGATTCCTCGTTCGACATGATTGTCTCACTTACACCGGAGGCTCATCACCAAGCGCTGGAGCTCACGCGGACCATGGCCATTGAATGCGAATATTGGCCGACCTTTGACCCGACGATAACAGCGGGAAGTCGTGAGCAAATTATGGAATCTTATCGACAAGTTCGCGATGCCTTGCAGACACGCATTCAAACGCGGTTTGGTACGCATGCTGTACCGAGTCCTTGAACGCTTTGGTGTATTTCCGCCCCCACTCTTTCGTTATCCTGAGGAAGGCTCCCCGGTCAAGCCGGGGACAGGCTCTAGGCCTGTCTCGAAGGATGGGCAAATCGCGCCACACCCTCTCCATAGTCAGCCTGCGATACCGGGCCCGGTCCGGTACCGCAGAATGACACTACTGGGCAATGGATACACCGTATACGCCCCGCTCTCCTTCTCAACCACCCGAAGGGCTACCATGGTTGAGTAGGAGAGCGGCTCCGCCGGTTCCCCACACCCAAGTGACCTCTGCTTTATGGAAGCAATCTACAAAAACTAGCATACGCATCCCCACTCCTCATTTCGTCACACCGTGATACCGGATCGGGGTCCGGCACAGGCCCGACCACGGTGTCCACGGAAGGTTGCGATATCGTTGGATCCCGCTGTCAAGCAGCGGGATGACAATTTGAGATGGAGAAATAGCAACCCGAGAATCGTCCGGGTCCCTTCAGCTACAGAACTTTCGGCCGATCCGTCGAGACGCAGGGTAACGGGTGTTGGATTAAAATAAAAACGTCATTCTGAGGAGCGCCCCCGATCAAGCCGGGGATAAACTCCACGCGTCTCGAAAGCCTGCCCCGGACTTGATCCGGGGGATGGGCAAAACATTTATCATTTGAAGCCCATGGTTCGAGACAGGGCTTCGCCCTTCCTCACCATGACGGTGGATTTTAACGCAGCGTTATCCTGAGGAGGATGACATAAGTGTTTGACCTTGTTGATTACTTCTGCTCTGAAAAATACTCACCCCATCACGTTAATGCCTGCGATGTTGAGAACCATAAAGAGCCAAGCGAAAAGGCCGATACCCCAAAGTAAGGACCGCAGGTAAGGCACTCCCATTAGGAACACGGGAGTATACGCTAGTCGTGCGGCCAAAAAAATCATCGCTGCCTGCCCCATCAGTGGCGTTGCTGATGAAAACGAGCTGGATAAAATCACTATGGGGATAAATAGCGCTAGGGCTTCAATTTGGTTGTTTTTCAAGCGCGTGACACGACCAGCAAAGGAGCCCTCGGGTCGCTGCTCATCCTGGCTGCCAAAGCTATAGCTTATCCCTTCACGGATCACCCTCAAGAGGGGCTGCATCATCAAAAGAGCGGCTAAAAGCAGCACATTTCCAAGTAATGAAGTCGCCATCGGGTCCATCGTTCGTCCTTTCCTAAGGTTCTGTGCAAAATGAATTAATCCAATACCTGCAACGCTAGGCGAACCGTCTGCTGGATAGTTTGACTAGGTGCTTTCGCCCGAGAAAAGACGGCTACTCCATAGAAGGTGTTGACCAAAAAGGATGCGGTTTCAGATACGTTTAAATCACTCCGCACTTCGCCTTTTTTCTTAGCTCGCCTCAAGGCGGATTTAAATCCGGCGGTCATACGATCAATGTTCCTCATCGCCTTCTTTTCGATGTCACCGTCTTGATTGCCAAACTCAACAGCCGTGTTGCACATGAAGCAACCATTGCCAAATTGACCGGATTTAACAACATTCAAGACAGTTTCAAAAAAACCTTCCACCTCTGCGCGCCCGGCACATTTCTTTTCCAGAGGGCCGATCAACCGGTCACCATAAATCGAATCGTAGCGGTCAAGGGCGGCCAAATAGATCTCTCGCTTGCCGCCAAAAACCGAATAAAGGCCCGCATGGGCGACACCGGTATGTTGCACCAGATCGCGCACCGATGTTTCGGCATAGCCTTTTTGCCAAAACAATCCCATCGCTTTATCGAGCGCCTCATCGGGATCAAATTCACGCAGCCGTACCAATTCAGATCACTCCTATCCGCATCAAACAAATAGCTATGCAAGTTTTTTCAAGATCGTTTGATCTAGTATGCTCTGATTCAAATTTCTGAGCAATAGCTACTTTTGATGATACATTCACACCATTTCCCCAATTAAGTTTCGTTGTGACCATCAACACAGAATCGATTGTTGATTTTCTTTTTTAGATCGCTCGATCTTGTTTATTCGATCAGCCCTTCTATTGTAGATCGAACGCTCTTTAATAACCAATCGCACTTTAGGGGTGAACACGAACGTTCTCCGAATGCGATATCGATGGGGATAGTCATATGAAAAATTCTTCAACAGCCGCACTACTTTTTTTGGGTCTTGCGATGGGTGCTTCAGGCGCACAAGCGGGTGAATATTCAGAAGCGATCTCAGGGTGTAAACTTGCTATTCAAGATGAAGTCGGAAATGTCGAGGATCTAAAAACTTCTATACGGCGCATCAATTCAAAAGCAGGCTTCAAGGCAGAGTTTGATTTCCGCGTCAGTTATGCCGATGAAACCGGCACACGCAGCAAACACAAAGCAAAATGCCTAGCCAAGCTTTCTGGAGAAGTTTTGAGTCTTGATATCAGTTGACGATTAGGCGAAATCCAAACGGGTTTTCTGTTGAGCGCGGCATAAGTGACAGGGGCGTCATGATCGGCTAGGCTTTGTGTTTCGATGTTGAATCACAAAGAGGCCGTCAAATGCCCGCAGATATACAGCCGAGTTCTTCCGAAAATTTCCGAATTGCTATTCTTGGTGCCGGGATGTCCGGCTTGTGCATGGCGATCCAATTGCGCAAGCGCGGCATAGAAGACTTCATTGTCCTTGAAAAAGCAGACGATGTTGGCGGCACCTGGCGAGAGAACAAATATCCGGGCGTTGCCTGTGATGTACCTTCCCATGTCTATTCGTTTTCGTTCGAACTGAATCCCAATTGGAGCCATTCTTATTCCGGCGGCGGAGAGATTTGGGAGTATTGTCGGCGTTGCGTCGGAAAATATGATCTCGCCCGCCACATCCACTTCGGAACGGAAGTAAGCGATGTTTGCTTTGATGGCGCCCGCTGGCAGGTAAAAACTGCTGATGGTCGTCAGATCACAGCAGATCTTGTTGTCAGCGGTTTGGGCGGATTGCATTTGCCCAACCACGCCAAGATCGACGGCATAGAAAGTTTTACTGGCGATGTCTTTCACACCGCCGAATGGCCAGACAATTATGATCCAAAAGGCAAGCGCGTTGCGATTGTTGGGACAGGGGCGAGTGCGGCACAAGTTTTACCGGCGATAGTCGATGATGTCGATAAGGTGACGATTTTTCAACGCACAGCCGCTTGGGTATTTCCCCGCTTGGCGCGTGATATCTCTGACGCTCAGCGCAGTCGTTTTCGTCGTCATCCATGGTTGATGCGCGCCTATCGGCGCTATTTGTGGACCTTCATGGATTTGATGGGCATGTTGTCGCTTAAACGCGGAGGGTTGTTGGCCAAGAGATTGAAGCAAACCGGATTAAACCATCTTGAAGAGCAGGTAAAAGATCCCGAACTTCGCCAGAAGCTAACACCTGATTATGAGCCTGGTTGTAAGCGCCGGTGTATCTCAGATGACTATCTAACTGCTTACAACAAAGATAATGTTCATCTGGTTACAGAAGGTATTACCAAGATTGAGGCTGGGGGCGTGCGCGATGCGGCCGGACAGTTGCACGAAGTTGACACCATTGTCGAAGCGACCGGCTTTCGCCCCTTCGACATTACCGACTATGTCAATATTGAAGGCCGCAATGGCAAGAGCCTGCGCGAAGCTTGGGCAAAGCGCGTCGATTCCTTTCGCACGATGATGGTGCCGGGTTTTCCCAATTTCTTTTTACTGCTTGGGCCGAACAGCGCAACGGGCCATACGTCCGCGCTCATCATGATCGAATCGCAAGTTCAATATGTTCTTAAATGCCTTGATTTGATGGAAGAACGGAGCATTCGACATCTTGATCCAGATCCACAAGTCGTTGCTAGTTACAATAACCGGCTTCAAAAGGCGATGAAGAACATGGTGTTTAGCGGTGGGTGTAATTCTTGGTATACGGATGATGATGATTTTAATTTCACGCTGTGGCCATACTCGGCTTTCCGCTATGTTGCGGAAGTTAGAAAAGTAAAACCACAAGAGTTTCAACCCGCCTCATAGCTTGCGAAAATAGTCAGCTGCGAAGTCGACAAAGGCCCGGACTTTAGCAGTGAGATGGCGGGCATGGGGGTAAATGACGTTGATGTCTCGGTCATAGGCCTCGTATTCCTGCAACACTCTCACCAACCGACCATTTTCAATATCCTGCTCTACTGATGGCAATAGGCACAGACCAATACCGCGCCCACTTAACACCATGTTATGAATGGGTCGCCCAGAATTAACGCGTATCAGCGGCGAGACGGTGACCGATATCCTCTTCCCACCATCGAGAAACTGCCACTGATTTGTCGGGCTGATATTGGAATTAATAATGCAGGTATGAGCCGTTAGCTCCTTCGGGTGCTGCGGGTGCCCCTTTTCATTAAGATACTCCGGCGATGCGCAAAGAACATATCGATAAGACGAAATCCGTCGTGCGATCATCGCGCTATCAGGAAGTGCCCCGATGCGCACGGCCAAATCAAATCCTTCTGTCACCAGATCAATGACCCGTTCTTCAAGAACCAAGTCGACGGTGATGTCAGGATAGGATGCAATAAAATATTCAATGCAACGCGCCAACACTTCCTCGCCAAACACACGCGGACCGGCAATGCGTAAATGACCGCGCGGTGAACTGGTTTGTTGCTGAACAGCATCTTCGAGCTCGTCAACTTGTTCGAGGATGCCCGTGCAGCGATCGTAGTACGCGCGACCCAGATCGGTCGGATTTACTTTACGGGTGGTTCGCGTCAGCAGACGAGCGCCGAGCCGGTCTTCGAGCTGACCAATATATTTGCTCGCCAAAGCGGTTGAGATGCCAAGCTTGCGCGCAGCCCCTGAAAAACTGCCCTCCTCGACCACTTTGCTGAGGACGCGCATGCCATCGAGAGTATCCATTTTTTCTCTACATTTTGTTGATAGTATTGTCCAATATTTCAGTATTATCAATGAATTGTCAAGTGCCTATGTTGGTTGAAGAAGCCGGAGGGAAGCTCTTTTCGGCACTCTCAACCCGAACAATCAAATGGAGCAGACCCCATGATTAAACTTTATCGCCATCCCATTTCCGGCCACGCACACCGCGCTGAACTGATGCTATCGCTACTCGACATCCCTCATGAACTCATTGATGTTGATCTTCTCAAGGGCGAGCAACGCGCGTCCGAATTTCTGGCGCTAAATCCATTTGGCCAGGTACCCGTGATTGATGATGAAGGCACCATCATTTCCGATTCAAACGCCATCCTGGTCTATCTTGCGCGCAAATATGGCAATGGCGATTGGTTACCAAAAGACGCTGTTGGCGCAAGCGCGGTACAAAAATGGTTGTCCGTGGCCGCTGGCGCCATCGCCACAGGACCTGCCCTTGCCCGGCTCGTCGTCTTGTTCAAAACAAATCATGACCACGAGGCCGCTAAGCAGGTCGCTAATAAGCTTTTCGCACAGATGGATCAGGTTCTATCTGATCATACCTTCCTCGTCGGGGAGCACGCCACCATCGCTGATGTTGCTGGTTACTCTTATATTGCTCATGCGCCAGAAGGTGGCGTGTCTCTTGATCCGTACCCGCACATAAGAGTCTGGCTTTCACGCATTGAAAGTCTCAAAGGGTTCGTGCCGATGCAAAAAACCGATGTGAACGTCGCGGCTTGATGCTATAATAGGCGGAGTGCTGATCGTGCTTCGCCGCCTTATCTCAAGGGGAAATCTATTGTGACCCAATCTGAAGCGCCCGATAACACTACGCCGTTTCATGAAGGTGAACTTGAAGTGCAAGAACGCCTTGGTGTGAGGGAGAAAGTACAGGCCTACGCCCCGCGCTTTATCCGAGAATCTATGCCCGGCGAGCATCGCGAATTTTACGCAGAGATACCTTATCTGTTTGTTGGTTCGACGGATCAGGACGGGCAACCTTGGGCGTCGCTTCTAGTTGGCCTCCCTGGTTTCATCTCATCACCGGATGACAGGACATTGGCAATCTCGGCGCGCCTGCTTGAAGGCGATCCCTTGGTGGCGAACCTCGCCGCCGGTACCCCTCTTGGTCTGTTGGGTCTTGAGCTCGAAACACGCCGCCGTAATCGCGTTAATGGGCGGGTGAAATCAATCGACGATGATGGCTTTGTTTTGGACGTCGACCAATCGTTCGGCAATTGCCCCAAATATATCCAAACGCGTGAAATGACTTTTACGGAGGTTTTTGGCAAAGAGACGTCGATGCCCAACATCATTCGAGATAAAAAAATTGGCGACAAAGCGGGCGCGCTCATCGCGCAAGCTGACACGTTTTTCATTGCTTCAATGGCTAGCCAGGAACAAACGACAAAAGCGCATGGGGTCGACGTTTCCCATCGTGGTGGCAATCCGGGGTTTGTGCGGGTCGATGATGATGGCACGCTGTTGTTTCCAGATTTTGTTGGAAACCGTTTTTTCAACACGCTTGGCAACATTATGGTCCATCCGAAGGTTGGATTGCTGTTTCCAGACTTTGATACCGGCGATCTTCTTTATATTGCTGGCGAAGCAGAGATCATTTGGGAGCCTGAAGAGCTTGCAGCGTTCGATGGCGCGGAGCGCTTTGTTCGTGTGCGCGTCACCCAAACCATCCGCGTCGAAAAGAGCATGCCTATTATCTGGCAATTCCAAGAGGCCTCGCCTTATCTCGCACGGACGGGAAACTGGATTTAGATATTCTCACCAGCGGCACGGGCGCGATCGAGTTTGGTGGCTAAATCGTGATCGAGGTTTTTCCATGCGAGTGACAACATGGCGATGGCAAGGGCTAACATGCTAAGCCCGACCAACATGCCCGTGCGCAAAGCGTCGCCGTCGCTCATGCCGGTTGCAACCATGGCATCACTCACCCGGCCCATGGTGAAGGGCCCGAGCGCCAGGCCGACAAAGGTTGACATGAAGATGATCAGCGCGATGGCGATCGCCCTCATGCGCGGCAGCACGAGATCGATCACCGCGGTATTGGACGGCCCGACCCACATCGGGGCGACAGCGCTAAACAAAAAAGATAGGACGTAGGCGACCCAAAGATTGTCGGTAAACAAGAATAGTAATCCGACCGGTAATGCCAACGCTGCAGCCGCGATACCAATAATATAGCGTGAGCCGGTATAGCGAAGCTGTAATTTGTCAGCCAGCACACCGCCCATGGTGACACCGATCCAACCGCCGACGGCAGCACCGAGGCCGATGAAGGTCCCGACCTCTGATGCGCTGACACCGTGCACGCGAATGAGGAAAGGCACCGCCCAAAAACCAATGCCATAAGTGACAAAGGCGATCGAAGGAAATCCGATGACTGTGAATATGAAAGTCTTGGAGCCGAACATCAGCTGAAAGGCTGCCGGATCGCGGCGCGCTAAAGATTGCGCCCAGGAAAAGGCGGCATAGATACCTACGCCAAGCGCCGCCCATTGCAACGGCTCGCCGATCCAGGCGGTCAGACCCCAGGCGATAAAGGCGATGCCCAGACCCGTACCGAGATTGATCAGATAGTCGCGCGCGGCACCGCCCGATTGGTAAAGGCCGATAAGTGTGAACGGTGGCAGAACCGCGACAAGTTCTTTGAAGGCCTCTTTGAACGGCGACGGATGGGCAGGCGTTTCGATACCTTCGCTTTGGCCGCGCTTGGGTTCGCGCAAGGTGCTGACCCAAACCGCCATAATTAATCCAGGCAGTCCCACGGCAAGGAAAGCCGCCTGCCATGGCTTGATGCCCAAGGGGGCATCGGCGGGGTTGGGGAACGCGCCAGCCCAACCATCGAGGATCGCACCGCCTAAAAAGATACCGATACCGGCGCCGATATAAATACCGCTGGCATAAATCGATAGCACTGTCGCGCGGACTTTTGGCGCAAAATAATCCGACAGCAGAGAGGCAGCGGCCGGTGTTGCACTGGCCTCGCCAACACCGACACCGAAACGAAAAACTGCAAGCATGCCGAAGTTCCGAGCAAAGCCAGAAAGCGCCGTCATCAGGCTCCAAAACGCAAGGCCGATTGAGATCAGCCGCGTTCGGTGCCAAACGTCAGCCAAACGGCCAAGCGGAATACCAAACACCGCATAAAAAACCGCAAAGGCCGTTCCATACAAAAAGCCGATCTGGGCGTCGGAAATACCGAGATCGGCTTTGATGTCTTCAGCCAGGATGGATAGGATCTGTCGGTCGATGAAGTTGAAGATATAGACGAGAACCAAAACACCGAGCACGTATTTGGCGTAGTCGCCGCCAATCTCGTCTTTGGCGGTCTTTTGACCTGCCGCACCCTCATTGACCGCCATGCTTCACCCTCTCCCGGTTTTTTAGGAACCTATCAGAGCAGGCCTTGCGGTCGACTGCAAGTCATGATGTGGTTGACGGGTCCACCTCTTGTAGAAGCGGTACAAAGAAATGAAACTGCTGAACGAAAACTGGGATCGGTTCGAACTCGAACTACTAGGCTACCAATACCCGGAAGCGATGAATGATAAATTCGACTCGAACTGGTTGATGGTCAAAGGCGACGCTTCAATGGATGATCAATCCTGGAGCTTCACAGATCCGTGCCTATTAACAATGGAGGTCGCACAACTTGCGGAATGGTTTGCGTTGGCTGCCAAAGGGGAAGAAACAGACAGCTCAATGAACTTCGTTAAGCCAAACCCATCTTTTGAAATCGGCTCCAAAGATATATTGCGTGTGAACTTTGAGCTGGAGGCTAGACCGCCTTGGGCGCCGAGCGATATCTCTGGTCAATCAGATCAATATATCGACTTTGAAATGGACGATGTTGCATTGCTGAAAGTGTCAAATGAATTATCGGCCCAACTTACAAAGTTTCCCTTTCGGGACAGGCTGACAAATTGAATACGACGCCCAGCGCCTTTTAATTCTCTCTACTAGCTCGATAGTCAGGACCGTGAGAATTATTATTGGAGTGACAGCCACTGATAACCAGAGCGACAATCCTCCCAAGAGAAATGCCCAAGTACCCACAACACTAGGAACCGATTCACAAACTGCCATATCCTTTAGGCCGTGATTGCAACCTCCAAGA